>JAEUIF010000772.1 GCA_016795185.1 Planctomycetia bacterium
CGAAACGATCTGCCTGCCGCGCGAGCCGCACTCGAAGCAGCCGGGTTTGTTTACCATCAACTGCTCGACGTGGATATGTTCATCGACGGTCCTGAAGGACGGCCGAGTGGCGGGGTGCATCTCCTCTTCGCGGGTGAAAAAGTACGGGCCGAATACGAACACGCTTCGCCGGACCTCGACGAATCAGAGCGGGCGGCGGAATTCCAGGTGACGACACTCCCGGCCCTGGTACGGATGAAACTGATTGCCTGGCGCGACAAGGATCGCACACACCTGCGCGACCTGATTGGCGTCGGACTGATCGACGCGACCTGGCCCAGCCGTTTCCCGCCGCCGCTCGGCGAGCGCTTGCAGCAGTTGCTCGACGATCCGAATGGATAACTCGACGGACAGCCACCATGCCTGACGATCCGCTCGCATTCCTGGCCGGCAATCCGGCGGACGACCCGCAGCCCGCCCACGGCGCGCGCCGCCAGCGCCGCGCCGGCGTCGAACAGCTGTTCGAGGCCCTGGAGCAACGCGCGCCCGACCAGGCCAAACTGCTCACCAATTCGCTGGGCATGAAACTGGTGCTGGTGCCGCCGGGCACCTTTATGATGGGCTCCGGTGAAGATGATCCACAGCGCCGCCTCAACGAAACGCCGCGCCATGAAGTCGCGCTGACCCAGGGCCTTTACTTCAGCATGCACCCTGTCACCCAGGAGCAGTATCGGCGGGTCATGGGTGCGAATCCGTCGCGATTTCTGCCCGAGGTCGGTGGCGGGCCGGAGCATCCCGTCGAGCATGTCTCCTGGCACGATGCGGTCGAATTCTGCCGGCGACTGTCCGCCCTGCCGCAGGAACAGCAAGGCAATCGGCGTTACCGCTTGCCAACCGAGGCCGAATGGGAGTACGCCTGCCGAGCCGGCACCAGCACGGCCTTCTGCTTCGGCCCGCAGCTGCCCGACAACCACGCCAACTTCGATGCCGGCGGCGACCCGATCAGTCCCTCGGCGCGGGGCAAGACCTCGACCGTCGGCGCGTTTCCCGCCAATCACTTCGGCCTGCACGACCTGCACGGCAACCTCTGGGAGTGGTGCGCCGACTGGTACGACGGCAACTACTACCGGAACTCACCGCGCCTCGACCCGCCCGGCCCCGCGACCGGACGCTTCCGGGTGGTGCGCGGCGGTTCCTGGCGTAATCGCGCCGGCACCTGCCGGGCCGCCTACCGCAATGCCCTGGTGCCGAACAACCGCGATCCGTATACCGGCTTTCGCGTGGTTGTGCCGGCGAGCGGAACTCGCTAGGATGAGCACAAGGTCCACCGCAGCGCGCCGTTACGAAGCGAGGCGCAGTCCGCCATGCCGAAAATCCTGCTGATCGAAGACAACGAGATGAACCGCGACATGCTCTCCCGCCGCCTGGAGCGGAAGGGTTTTGCCGTGGTCATGGCCGTGGATGGCGGCCAGGGCGTGGAACTCGCTGCCCGCGAAGTCCCCGATCTGATCCTGATGGACATGAGCCTGCCCGTGCTGGACGGCCTGGAAGCCACGCGCCGCCTCAAGCAAGACCCGGTCACGGCGTCCATTCCGGTGATCGCGTTGACCGCCCATGCCTCGGCGGACGACCGCGAGAAGGCCCTGGAGGCCGGTTGCGCGGACTACGACACCAAGCCGATCGAGTTGCCCCGGTTGCTTGCCAAGATGGAGTCCTTGTTGCAGAAGCGCACCCCATCATGACCACGAACCAGGCGTCCGCGATGGTTGGAGCGGCGCCAGCGGGTGGCCAGAACCTGGGTCCCTCGCTGTCGCGTCTGCGTCACGACCTGCGCACGCCGGTCAACGCCATCATCGGCTATGGCGAAATGCTGGTCGAGGACGCGCCGCCCCACCTGACGGCCGCGCTCCACCGCCTGCCGGAACTCGGCAAGCAACTGCTGGTGCTGATTAACTCCACCCTGGAAGCCGGCGCGGTGGACGTGACCGACCCCCAGCTCGATATGCGCGCGATCGGGCTGCGGGCGCGCGACCAGCTCCAGGGCCCGGCCCGCCAGGTAGTCGCCGTCTGCGAGCAACTGCTGGAAAAGCACGGCGCGGCCGAGTTGGCGTCGCTGCGCCCCGATTTGCTGCGGGTGCGCGAAGCCGGGGAACGGTTGCTCGGCATGCTGGCGGAAGCGCTGGCGGTACCCGCCGCCAACGCTGCCGTCGCGCCCACCCTCTGCCCCGAAGGCCGCCCGCTGCACAGCCCGCGCCCGGTCGTCGCCGACGCCCCCGCCGAGATTCGCGGCCATCTGCTGCTGGTGGACGACAATGATTTCAACCGCGACATCCTCGGCCGCGCCGTCCGTCGCCAGGGACACACCTTCACCGAGGCCGCCGACGGCGCCCAGGCCCTGACGCTGATCCAGCCCACCGGTTTCGACCTGGTGCTGCTCGACATCCAGATGCCCGGCATGAACGGCCTCGAGGTGCTCCAGCGGCTCAAGGCGGACGAGCGGCTGCGCCACATCCCGGTCATCATGATTTCGGCGCAAGATGAGATCGACACCGTCGTCCGCTGCATTGAGATGGGCGCCGTGGACTTCCTGCCGAAGCCTTTCGACCCCGTGCTGCTCAAGGCCCGCGTCGGCGCCAGCCTGGAGAAGAAGCGCCTGCGCGACCAGGAGCTGGAATACCTCCGCAACGTGGAGGTGATTACCCAGGCCGCCGCCGCCGTCGAGGCCGGCAAGTTCGAGCCGGGGCGGCTGGCGGCCGTCTCGGGCCGCACGGACGCCCTCGGTCAGCTGGCGCGGGTTTTCCAGACCATGGCCCAGGTGGTCCACGCCCGCGAGGAACGGCTCAAACAGCAGGTCGAGCAGCTGCGCGTCGAAATCGACCACACCCGCAAGACCAAACAGGTCGAAGAGGTCACCGAGTCCGTATACTTTCAAGACCTGAAGAAGAAGATCGACGCACTCCGGAAACGGAAGGACAGGGGCGGATAGGGCGTCATGTCCAAGATCGTGTCGATCCACTCCTACCGGGGCGGCACCGGCAAGTCGAACCTGACCGCCAACCTGGCGGCGGCGACCGCCCTGGGCGGCCTGCGCGTCGGCATTGTCGATACGGACATTCAGTCGCCGGGCATCCACGTCCTGTTCGGCCTGGACGAAACCAAGCTCAACCGCTCGCTCAACGACTACCTCTGGGGCCGCTGCGCCGTCGAGGACACCGCCTACAACATCACGCCCCCGGAGGTGGCCAGCCATCAAGGCACGATGTTCCTGATTCCGTCCAGCAGCAAGGCGGGTGAGATCGCCCGCATTCTCCGCGAAGGCTACGACGTGGGCTTGCTCAACGACGGCTTCCAGGAACTGATTGACAAGCTGAAGCTGGACTACCTGTACATCGACACGCACCCCGGCCTGAACGAGGAAACGCTGCTCTCGATCGCCATTTCCGACGTCGTCGTGCTGATCCTGCGCCCGGACAAGCAGGACTTTCAGGGCACCGCCGTGACGGTGGAAGTGGCCCGCAAGCTCAACGTGCAGCGCCTGGTGCTGGTGGTTAACAAGGTGCTCAGCTCCATGAACGTGGAGTCGTTGAAAAGCCAGGTCGAGAAGACCTACAACGCTCCGGTAGCCGCGCTGTTCCCGCTGAGCGAGGACGTGGCCCAGCTGGCGTCGAGTGGCATCTTCTGCCTGGAATACCCGTTTCACGCTTTCACGAAAAAGCTCAAAGACCTCGCCCAGCACATCATGGCCTGACCACCCCGCCCACCGCTTGCGGTTAGGCACTTCGGCTTCCTGTAACGCGCCGGCGTTAGCTCCATAAAGGAACCCGCGCATGGCCACCACTGCCTGTCCCAGTGCTGCCGAGTTGTCGCAGTTTGTCACCGGCGAACTGCCGCGCTCGGTGTTCGGCCGGGTCGCCGACCACGTGGCGGGCTGCACGGACTGCGGCACGATGCTCGAAGCCCTGGACGATGTGGCCGACCTGCTCGCCGCGCCGGTGCGCCAGTCGGCGCGGCAAGGTATCGTCGACACCGAACTGGTGCCCGCCCGCCTGCTGCAAGCAGCCCGCGCCGTGCGCTGCCCGACGGATGTCCCTGTCCAGCCGCCCGTCGAAACCCCGAAGCGCCTGGGCAAGTTCGAGCTGCGCGAGGAACTGGGCGTCGGTTCGTTCGGCCAGGTCTTTCGCGCCCACGACAGGGAACTGGATCGCACGGTCGCCATCAAGGTGCTGCGGGCTGGCAAGCTGGCGAGCAAGGCGGACGTGGACCGCTTCCTGCGCGAAGCGCGCAGCGCGGCGCAGCTCAAGCATCCGGGCATCGTCGCCCTGCACGACACGGCCCAGGCCGAGGACGGCAGCTGGTTTCTGGTCGAGGAGTTTGTCGCCGGTGAAACCCTGGCAGCGCACGCCGCCAGTGCCAAGATCGGTGTCCGCCGCGCGGCCGAGATCATTGCCGCCGCGGCCGAAGCCCTGGACTACGCGCACCGGCGGGGCGTAATTCATCGCGACATCAAACCGTCGAACCTTCAGATCGACCTCGAAGGCCGTCCCCACTTGATGGACTTCGGCCTGGCGAAGCGCGAAGCCGACGAAACGACGATGACGCTCGAAGGCCAGGTGCTCGGCACGCCGGCTTACATGTCGCCCGAGCAGGCGCGCGGCGAATCGCATCAGGTGGATGCCCGCAGCGACATCTACAGCCTCGGCGTCGTCCTGTACGAACTGTTGACGGGCGAACGGCCGTTTCGCGGCAACCGGCGCATGCTCATCCTCGCCGTCCTGCAAGACGAACCGCGCCCGCCGCGACGCCTCAACGACAAGGTGCCGCGCGACCTGGAAACGATCTGCCTGAAGGCGATGGCCAAGTCGCCGGCGCGGCGCTACGCTTCCGCGCAGGAACTGGCCGACGACCTGCGGCGCTGGCTGCACGGCGAGCCGATCAAGGCGCGGCCCGTGGGCAAGGCGGAACGACTCTGGCGCTGGTGCCGGCGCAATCCCGTCGCCGCCGGTCTGTTGCTGGCCGTGACGCTGGGCTCAGCCTTCGGCCTGTGGTATCTGTCGCGGCTGTCCGAGCAGCTGGTGCGTTCGAGCGCCCTGGAAAGCGCCGCGCAGCAATCGGAAATGCTGGAGGAAGCCAACAATCTGTACAGCGCCGAGGTGGTCAACCGCGTGGTGTCCGCCGGCAAGGGCATCGTGGTGACGCACGACTACCGCCACAACCCCGATGCGATCCCGCTCCCGGCTACGCTGACCATTGACCTGGGCAATCACATCAACGAGAAGAGCAAGACCGGCATGCAGGTGCGGCTTTACAGCGACTTTCCCTTCCGGTCCCGCAAGGACGGCGGGCCGAAGGATGACTTCGAGCACGAGGCATTGCGCCGCCTGCGCCGCAATCCGACCGAGCCCTACTATCGCTTCGAGGACGAGGACGGCCGCCCGGTGCTCAAGTACGCCACGGCCCGGCGGATGCGCGGCACCTGCGTCGAATGCCATAACCGCCACCCGGACAGCACCAAGCGCGACTGGAAGGAAGATGACGTGCGCGGCGTGCTGGAGATCATCCGTCCGCTGGACCGCGACGTGGCCCGCGCCCGCGCGGGTTTTCGCGGCACCTTTATCCTGATGGCCGTAATTTCCGGTTCACTGCTGGGCCTGACCGTCCTAGTGCTGGTGGTCGGCAACCGTCAGCAAAGGTATGTTCCGCCGAAGTACGAATGAAGCTGGCGCGGATCTCGAACCGTAGCCAGTCTTCTTCCCCAGCCGGCCGCCCAGCGACCGGACGGAGAAGAAGACAGCCTGGCGGCATTGCCCGCAGGAGCGAAGCAAGCAGCCAATCACTGCGTTGGCTTCACTCGCCGATCTGCACCACGACCTCGTTCCGCGCCCGGCGCAGCCGGTCGATGACGTTTTCCAGCTGCGGCTGGTTCATCTCGCGCGCCAGCATCAGGCAATCGTCAATGCGGTCCTCCAGGGCCTTCAAACCGCGCTGGTGAGCCGGCGAATGGGCCGTCTGTCGCGCGGGAGCTTCCTCGACCTCGACAGTTGCTGCACGCTTCCCGTTACCCTTCTTGTTCCGCAGCTGCGTCTTCACGTTGGCCAGGTTGGCCATGATGTTCGCGGGCACCTCGTCCTGTCCGGGGTGGTCCTTCAGCCAGATTTCCCGCAGCGCCTCATTGCTTTTTCTGGAATTGAGCAGCCGGGGACGTTCGAGCAAGATGCGCTTCCAGTAGGCGGCGGTGCTTTCACCCTTCTCCGGCGCGGCCGCGCTGTTGTTGCTGGCGGAAGCGGCGTTGTCGTCCGCGCCGGTCTTGGTGCCCGTCTTGGCCATGACACGAACTCCGTGATCGATTTCGGGGAAGATGACCTCTTCGGTTGGAGGTGCATTCTATGAGCGGTTCCCGTCGCTGCCACCACATTTCCTCCACTCGCACTGCTCCGGTCGGCACACGGGGTCGCGAAAAAAGATACTTGACTACGCCCGGCGAAAGCGGTCCTCTGGTTCTCGAACCGCCCGCCGTTGACGAACCACCAGACTATTGAGGAGTACGCGCATGCACCGCACGGCGTCTTGCTTCCTGGCGCTGGCCCTGTGGGGAAGTGCCGTGATCGGCGCGGAGACCGCCGCGGAGTTATTGCAAGCGGCGCGCGCCGCGCTCCAGAACGGACAGACCGAGCAAGCATTGAAGCTGCTCGGCGAGGCCAGCGCCGCCGAGCCCAAGAATCCCACGCCGCTGCTGCTGCGCGCGGCCGTGCGGGAAGCCCAGGGCAAATTCGACGACGCGCTGGCGGACCTGGACCGCGTACTGCAACTGGACCCCAAGCAGGCCGAGGCCTACGACCGGCGCGGCAGCGTGCATTACAAGCTGGGCAAGTTCGCCGCGTCG
>JAEUIF010000782.1 GCA_016795185.1 Planctomycetia bacterium
AATCGCTGCTGGCAAAGTCAGAGCACCTCTTGTCCGAACTGCTGACCGTGCCGTTGGACGCCGAGGCACTGGCCATCTTCGAGCGTCAGCGCCTTATCCAAGGGTTGAAAAAGATCGGCCGAGCCGACTTGCTCATTGCCAGTATTTGCCTGGCCCACCAGGCAACTCTGGTCACACGCAATCTACGGCATTTTCGGCTTGTACCGCGTTTGCAAACCGTCAACTGGGTAGATTAGCACCGTGGCATTCGCACAACTGATGTTTTCATCGGAACGGTCGTTCGGATTCAAAAGTCTTGAGCACACGAAGAAAGAAGACTACTTCCAGGGTTGCCACTTCCAACTCCGTTACGCGCGCCGGGTCGTAGGTGAAAGTCATCCAGAGCAATGGGAAAAAGCCCTTGGAGAATGTGGTAATCTCATCGAGGTCGATGCCTTCGTCTGTTGTCTCAACTGAGTCGCACAGCATACGAACAGCAAAACTCGCACGGCGGTCCTCCCGTTGAGAACGGAATTGTTCGCGTATGGTATCGGTGATCTTGAAAAGGAGCGCCCGGCACTGTTCGAGATCCCCAATTCCGGAGGCAACAACATACTCTTTTGTTATGGTTGCCATGCTTCCTCCCGCTCATTGAACAGCCCGAAAGTTTTTTGGGCTGCTCCGCGTCATCCCGCAAGCGGTGAAGAAAATCACTTCCCTTCCGGCACCGGCTGCGAGGCTGACCCGTAGAGCTTGCCGGCCTTGACCGTGGCCACTGGCACCAGTTTCTTCTGCCCCACCCGCTTCTTGCCGTGCGCATCCACGAACGTGAAGTCGCCCTCGGTCAGCGCGAACACCGCCACGTCCGCCTCGGCATTTTCCTTGAGGGTGCCGAGGCCCTTGCTGAAGCCGAAGACGTTGGCAGGATTGGTCGCGGCGCGTTCGATGACCTGTTCTAGCGTCAGACCCAGGTGCAGGAACTTTGAGAGCGTCGTCGCCAGGTCGAAGACCGGGCCATGCACGTTGAACTGATGCACATCGCTCGAAATCGTGCCCGGCAGCAGTCCTTCCTTCAACGCCTTCTCGGCCACCTCGAAGGAAAAGCTGCCCGCGCCGTGGCCCACATCGAGATGCACGCCCTTGTCCACGGCTTTCTTCACCTCGGCCAGCACCTGGCCCTTGTCGTCGAGTACGCCGTTGGGTCGGCCATGGAAGCAGTGGGTGATGACATCGCCCTTGCTGAGCATGGCCAGGATGTCGCGCAGCGGTGAGTGCGTATCGCCGATGTGGACCATCAACGGCAGCTTGACCGCGTCCGCCGCTTCCCGCGCGAGTGCCAGCACCTTCAGGTCGCGTTCGCCGGCCATTTCGCGCGAGAGCCTGATCTTGATGCCCAGAATCACGTCGCGATTCGCCTCGATGGTGCGGATGGCCAGCTTCGGGTTGACGAAGCGCAAGTCGAGCAGCTCGCCGTGCGGATTGTCCGTCGAGAAGGTCGATTGTCCGACGACGGAGATGTTGAGCAGCGCGCACACCCGCGTATCGACCACGTTGACCACGTGCTTGCGGAACGCGGGAAAGGTGTGCGCGCCCGCCGAACCGGCATCGAGCACGGTGGTCACGCCCTTGGCGATGCAGCTGGGATCGGCGGGGATGCCGAGCGGCGCGACGCCATCGTAGACGTGGACATGCACGTCGATCAGGCCCGGCGTGACGATCTTGCCCTTGGCGTCCAGCACCTTGCGGGCGTCGGTTTCCGGCAGGTTTTCCGCGACCTTGACGATCTTGCCGCCGGCGATGGCGATGTCGCGAACCGCCGAGAGTTTTTGACTCGGATCGACGACCTGCCCGCCCTTGATGAGCAAATCGTAGCGCGGCGCGGGTGTCTGGCGTGCGCGGAGCAATGAGGCGAACGGTTCGGCCAGGGTGCAAAGCAGGGAACCGGCAAGGGTCTGGCGCAGGAAAGTGCGCCGCTGGTGGTGCTGGCACATGGGCAAGGTCTCGCGCAGGGTCGCGGTGGGCCCAAAGAAAAAGCCCGGCTTCTGAAGGGAAGCCGGGCTCGAAGTGTTGAGCTTCAGTCGGTGCCTTACAGCAACTCGGTGACCGGCTCACGGTCGTCGAGGATGTAGCGCGGGCGGCCCGTGCCGTCCAGGAAGGTCATCGACGGATCGATGCCCATCGCGCGGTAGAAGGTGCTGAGGACCTGCGGCACCTTGAGCGGACGGTCCTTCGGGCGTTCGCCGCGCTCCGTGGAGGCGCCGATCGCCTGCCCCATCTTCATACCGCCGCCGGCGACCATCGCGGACATGACCGGGGACCAGTGGTCGCGGCCCGCGTTGCCGTTGATCTTCGGGGTGCGGCCGAACTCGCCCCACATCACCACCAGCACGTCCTTATCCAGGCCGCGCTCGTGCAGGTCGCTCACCAGGTTGGCGACGCCCTTGTCCACCTGCGGCAGCTGGCGTTTCAGGGTGGTGAAGTTACCGCTGTGGGTGTCCCAGCCGCCGATCGACAGCGTCACGCAGCCGACGCCCGATTCCACCAGCCGCCGAGCCGTCAGGAACTGCTCGACGCCCTTGTAGCGTTCGCGGGTCTTGGCTTCCTCGGTCTGGAGGTCCAGGGCCTTGCGGACGGTGCCGGCGGTGACCATTTCCATGGCGCGGGCGTTGAACGAGTCCAGCCCGTTCATGGTGCCGGTGGCGTCGATGTCGCGGCGGATGTCGTCGAAGGTGCTGAGCAGGCTCTTGCGGTCGTCGATGCGGTTCTGATCGACGCCCTGGGCCAGCTTCAGGTTGGCCTGGCCGCCGCCGCCTGGCGTGAAGGGCCGGTGCGCGATGCCCAGGTAGCCCGGCTCGGTGCCCCGGCTCATGCCGCGCAGGCTGACGAAGGGCGGCACCGAGGCGTGTTCGCCGCGCAGCTTGGAGATCACGGAGCCGAACGACGGATGACCGACCAGCCGGCTATCGCGATCCGGGTAGCCGGTGGTGACCAGCGTATCGGAGTGCTCATCCACCGAAACGATGGAACGAATGCACGCGAGCTTGTCCCACATAGCGGCTTGCAGCGGGAAGTGCTCGCTAATCTGCACGCCGGGGACGTTCGTGGCGATCGGGTTGAACTCGCCGCGGAACTCCTTGGGAGCATCCGGCTTCAGGTCGTACATATCCATGTGCGACGGGCCGCCGGGCAGGTAGATCATGATGGCGGACTTCGGCGACGAGGTGCCGTTGCCGGCCTTCGCCGCGTTGGCGCGCAGTCGGAGCATGTCGGCCAAGGTCAGGCCGGCACCGAACGCACCAATCTTGAGGAAGCTACGTCGAGACAGACCGTCGCAGAAGCGCTGTTGCGCGCCCCAAATGGAGAACATGGCGGGACCCCCCAAAAGTGAAGAGAGTGAGGTAGGTGGGACTCTCTGGCAAGCCGAGGCAGGCTAAACAATCGAATCTTATACCCCGGCCAAGCATAGCACGCAATTGAAAAAAGTGAAAAAATTCTGAAGGACTCCGTCCGCCGGAGCCGCCCTATTGGCAGGAGGACAAAGCAAAAGGCGTTCCGGGTGCAAAATTAGCCGCGGTCGCGAGCAGCTTTTTTGGCCCGCAGCGGCCCGCTCCTCTCAGGCAAGAAAAATCCGCCGGATGCTGAAATTTGAAAACCCCAATGTTTTGCCACTGCGCGCCAATTGCTTCTTGGCACGGAGTGGCAAAAACCCCAATGTTTTGCCACTCCGTGCCAGATGCGGAAATCCCGGACGCCGCTCTTGCGGCCTCGCGCGCCCGTTTGGCATCATGGGGCATGCAACCGGCGGCGCACACCACCAGTGGAAAGGGCAAAGCGATGAGGTCTCGCATGGCGCGGAGATTGGCCCGCTCGCTTACGCACGGTTTTCACCTCGTCGTGCTGGCATGCGTGCTCGCCGGCTGTGGTCGACCCCCAGCGAGCCGACCGCCAGCGTCGCCCACGCAGCCGGCGGCGAAGGACCAGCGCACCCGCTGGACCTACGACACGGGTTGGTTCGTCCAGGGCAACGGCACGGCGTGGTTCGAGCATAACGCGGAAGCGACGCGCATCCACGGCGGCCCCTGGGAGTTCACCGAGACAAAGCGGACCCCCGAATACGTCGAATTGCACGACGCCCGCCGCGACGTGTCGGTCCGGTTGTCCGCCCAGGACAGCGAAGCGCGCTGGGACAAGGACGGCGCGAACGCCGCCTGGCGGCCCTTGTACAAGGGCAGGTGGGAGAAACGCGAGTAGACCAGGACGCCTCACGGCCCGCGCTCGGGCAGACGGACGCCAGCACTGATTGCAGGTGATCTGGATTCCCGATCCGATGGGAGACGGGGCGTTCGTGTTACGGGATAGAATAGGTGTCGGGAGCCGTTCCTAAAGCGTCACCCGACCCCAATTCTCCGGCGGGCTATTCCCCAGCCGTCCCAGGGAAGTGCAATTGATGAGCACGCACAGGACGACCAAGGGCAGTAACCCGAACGCGAAGGCGATCTGCCCGAGGACCAGCACCAGCGACCAGTTGACGCCTGCCAGCTGAACCAATTGCCATAGGACCACGAGGGCCACGACCAGCAGGACGCTGGCCAGCAGCCGACCGGCCAGGGGACTATTGTCCTCCACAGCTGGCTGCGACGTTGGCGCGGGTGAACCTTGCCAGCGCAACAAACACACCAATCGCTGCGTGCCCTGCGCCAATAGAATGAGGAGCGTGCCGGGGGACGCGACCTCGAACAGCAGTAGACCGAGCAAGATCCACGATGGCGTGACGTGTGTCGAGTAACTCGAAAACAGCAGCAGCCGTAGTTTCATCAGTGCATAGCTGAGTAAGTAAAGCGGTTGTTTCAACAACAGACCCGGCAGATCCCAGATCACTTCCAGCCGCTCGCAAGCCGCAGGCAAGCGCAAGAGCAACATAGCACCCAACCAGGCCGACCCGGCGAGCACGACCATCTGCCCGAAGAAGCTCAGTACCCACGGCAAGACCGCGCCCGGCCCAGTGGCCGCATGGACCTGAAGCCGCCAGAGCAGATTGTTCAGCATGAGCGTCAGGAACATGGCCAAGCTCAAGTCCGCCCACCAATAGTCCAGTGCGGGAATAAACCGCGATGACGCCACGGGAATCAGGCAGAGCGCTGCGCCGACCAGCGCACTACCGCGCCGCCAGCCCGGTTCTCTCAGCCGCTCCCAGCCGAATCGGCCCAGCGCCGCCTGCCAGACAGCGAGCGCCAAGCAGACCGTGCCGAGTACGTTGGCGGTCCAGGCAATGGGCAGCCAGTGGGCGCGGGGTTGCCCAGCTGTCGGCCGCTTGGCCAGGCTGGCATTCGCCCACGCGACGCTACTCGCAATCAGCGTGGAGTCGAATGGTTCCAGCACGTGGTCGACCTGTGCGGAGTAGGTCAATGCTCGTGCCGTCCCCGTTGCGAAGTCCCCGTAGTGAGTGCCAGCTTCGGCCTGTGCATCCCCTACGGCCGTCTGCAAAGCGGCCTGCATCGCTGCGGGAGAATGCAGCTGGTCGTAGAAACCCGCGCCCAGGAGCAGATTGCGCGGGCGATCGGTTTGGGCGGGAAAGATCATGCCCAGGGACACCGTCGCGCGCACCCGATCCTGCTCCCAGGCAACGCCGGCCGCCACGCGAGCGCCCAGGGAGTGACCGCCAAAGATCAAGCGCTGTCCGTCAACCGCCACGTGCTGGGCGAGCGCGGCGGCGGCACGCTGGACCTCGGCCAGCCGCGCCGCGTCCGACGCCGGCTGGGGCGCTGATTCCCCGTGTCCGCCGAAGTCGAACGCCAGGACTACATAGCCGTGCCGGACGAACTCCAGGGCCAGGAGCGTCATGGTTTCCTTGCTGTTGTTGGCGCCATGACAAAGCAGGACGCCGGGCAGCTTCTCCGACGTTTCCTCGGGCAGATAGAACCGTCCGCTCAGGTCCGGCTGCCCGGGTTCGGTGCCGGTCCAGTGTTCCACGCGATAGCCGTCCACCCGGCCGAAACCGTACAGCAACGCTCCCAGGCCGAAAAGTCCGAGGGCCGCCAGCAAACACAGGCGCACGTTCCCCACAGGCTTTTGCGACGGAAGGGACGACAACTCGGAATGATGCATCGTATGGCGATCCGCGAATGAGTCGTGCAGGTTCGCCTGTGGATTTCAGCGACCCGGTTTCCGGCTGTTGAATGATTCAGGATAGCAACACGATCTGCCGGCCCACACTATGAACGGAATCGGGCGGATCGGCGAACAATTTCTCAGTCGGCGAATGGTTTTGGCAGCCTGATCGAGTTCGCCTCCGGCGCGGACCTGGCGGGTGGCAGGCGGTTGGGGCAGTACCCCAGCGGCTTCCTGGCGGTTTTCTGGGGCCAGCGGTTGCTGGCCCCAGTTTGTGGCGCGACGCCGGTCACTCACAGAGTGCGCCCACCAGTGCGTGGAGGGCGTGCATGCCGCCAGCATCCTTGGCCAGGCTCTTGACTTTCAAGATGAGTGCGACCGGGTCCGCACTGCCCGTCTTGCGGCCGGCGCTGGCGATCCGTTCCGCTCTGCGCTTCGTGTGCGACTTCACCTGCGCCAATCTTCCTTTAATCATATACACCAGCCCGGACTTCACCGCGATCTGTTGTTGCGCTAACAGATCGATCACCTCCCGGGCCGACGCTTCCGGCTTCTGGATCAAGACATCCCGAATCGCCTGCGACTTATTCACCTTGCCGTTCTTCGGTTTAGACATGGCCCCTCGCTGGTTTTGAACGTGTGTTGCTTTGGCTACGAAAGCGCATTCTACCCGGAGATCAATGATATTCAAACACTATACTCAATAACTCAGCCTGGAGGCGGAGTGGTTGGTGACCAGTCACCAGTGTTTGCGCCGCTATGGTGAACCTGAAGCCCCGAGGGCGGCTGTTGAAGATCCTGGGGGTTGTAACTGTACAACATCAGTGCTATAGTCAAACTGCCTTGGGCCTGTAGACGCCGATGGCCTTGACACCCTCATTGCTCATCCCCTTCTCCCGTCCCAATCCATTGATCTGTCCGAGTGCGGCCTCGCCCCCTCTGGCTGCGGCGCAGCCCATCTGGAGACCCCGTTGCGGAGTAAACTTTACGTGGGCAACCTGGCGGCTGTCATTGCCAGCAATGACCTGGAAGCCATGTTCAGCCCGTTCGGTACGGTCCGGACGGCGTCGGTAAATTGCGACCGCACCACAGGACGATCCCAGGGCTTCGGCTTTGTCGAGATGGGCAACTCGCAGGAAGCCGAGGCGGCAAGGCAGGCCCTGGGCGGCCGCGCGATTCACGGTCAGAACATCACCGTCCGCTTCGCCCCGTCCGCGACCCGCGTCCGCCGCCCGGGGCTCGGTCGCCGCTTTCTGTAGGTGGACGAGCGGGGCAGGGCGGCACGACGAACCGATTCCGAAGGAAAGCCATCATGGTCTATTTTGAGTTCGTGGGCGAAAACGCTCCTCAACCGCTGATCAAAGTTGACGTTGCGAGGATTCCGCGCGCCCTGATTGACTATGTCGGTTCCGCCGGTTCCTTTACAGCGGCCTCCGAGGAAGAAGTCTGGCAGCGCTTCCGCGGCCAGGCGAACCGTTTCAGACTCGGCGCGGGACCAATGGACGTCAGGCCGTTTCTCAAGTGGAATGACACCGGAGACCAAGTGGTGCATGTCCTGGCTTTCCCACGCTACGTTTGGTCCGGCGCCTAAGACAGTTGCTGTGTGGGAGTCAAGTAGAGCCTGGGTAGGAATTTGTTTTGGCCGATTTCGCTAGTTAATGCGCCCCGGTTCGTGTATATTCTTTTTGTGGACTGAACACTCTTCAGTGCCCCAATCACACACGCCACCTGATTCACCCGAATCAAGCCGCCTGTCCTGCTTGGGACAAGAGGCCCGTCACGGCGGCGGACTTCTAACAACTCCTTTCAATCCATCCGCTAACCTTCCCGGAGATTCTAGCGCCTGACAGGTGCTGGAAAGGCCGGCCGGTGTTCTCTCGGACACCGTTGTCGCCGTATTCCAGCTTACAGCGCGGACGGAAGCCGGCTGGATTCGGCACTGCGCGTTTTAAGGGGCGCACACGCCCTGAGGGGCCGCCACGCCGGCTTGTCGTGGGACCAGGCTTGCCCGGCGCGTCGAACCTTCACGAGCGGGTCGGGCAACCCAGGGGGCACGAAAGCGAGTGTGGAACCCATGAAAGTAATCACCTTCGACGTGGACCCGGTCAGCCTGATCAGTCTGCGGCAGGCGTTGCCCGACTGGCAAATCGAGATGATTACGGGCGCCACGACGCACACGGTCGCCCGTGACTGGAATCCCGGCAGCGCGAATCTGCTGGTGATCGGCTGCGGCCAGCGGTTGGCGGACACGCTGGGCCTGTGCCGCGGCCTCCGCAGCCAGCAGGGACACGCGCACGTGCCCATCCTGGTGCTGATGCCCCGGCCGGAACCGGGCTGCGTGCGGGCAGTGCTGGCCGCCGGCGCCACCAGTTGCAGGGGCCTGCCCGTCCATCCGAAGGAACTGGTTAGCTTGCTGGCCCGTGCGCAACGCGGCAACGCGCCGGGGCGGCACACCCTGGCCCTGGATCAGGCGCAGCGGGCGGACGAATGGCGGGACGCGGGCGGCGAGGCTTAAGGGCTGCCGCAGCCAGGTAGTCGTCGCGGCCGATCGCACACCGGCGCCCAGTGCCTGAATGGAGGTCTACTTTCATGCCACCCCAGGAAGCGGCTCCGTCGGCGACAGGTGTGAGTCGTCCGTTAGCTTACATCGCTGACCTCGAACTCGAAGTCGACCGACTCCGTAAGCACTGTCAGTTCATACAGCAGGCGGTGCGCGAAGAACTGCAACAACTCCATCGAATCTGCGGGACAGCGACGACCGGTACCTCAGCCGATACACCCCTGGCGGAGGTCCAGGGCGCGGTCCAGCGGCTGACCGGGGTGATGCGTGACCTGCATGAACCCGGCGGCTACCATCCCGCCCACGACCAGGTCGTCGCCATGGCCATTCGCCCGCTGGTCGAGCAAGTCTTCCGGTGGCAGCAGCGGCTGGAAGACGCCGCGCAGGCCACTCTGGAACTGGACCTGGCCAGCGAACATGTGGAGTGGTTTCCGGCACGACTGCGGCACCTCCTGAACAACCTCCTATCCAATGCCTTGAAGTATCGCGACCCGGCCAAGAGTTGCTGCTGGGTACGGGTGAGTTTGCGCGTCACCGACACAGGCTACGACCTCCGGGTCACGGACAACGGCCGGGGCCTGCGCGCGACGGATGCTGGCGCCGCCAGTCTTTTCTACCGCCGGGCGCCGGTGGACGCCCCCGGCCCGGGAGTCGGCCTGGCGGTGGTGACGTTGTTAGTGGAACAGAGTGGCGGCGCCATCACCACGGATTCGGCCGACGGTCAAGGAACCACGATCTGCGTGACCTTGCCGCGCTACGACCTGGCCGACTTTTTGACTTGAGACGGCCGACGATGATCGAGCGGTGGTTCCCAGCAGAAAGCGACCTGTCATGCCCCGCAAGAATGAAATCGTCGAGTCCGGCGAGCCCATGACGCCCGCGGACGAACAGCGGGAACGAAGCCAGGCCTTGCAGTTGGGCGGCCAGGTGCTGGCCGTGCTGGGTCAACCGGCGGGCCTGCTGCGGGTGCAAGTCCGGCGGCTTTGGGATCAGAATTTCCGCGCGAACGTTCTGGTCGGTGCGGACTCGACCAGGGTGACATTTGCGCACAGCTATTTCCTGGTGACCGACGGCGCGGGCAACATTCTCGCGGCTACTCCGGAACTGCGGCGCGTATACTGAAGGTGAGCCGTCATCGGATTTCACACGCCGCAGCGGACAGACCATCGAGGCTCCCTCATGGCGCTGCACGTTCAGTTGCAAGACATTGAAGTCATGCGGTGCCGTGCGGGCATCGACGACGTGGCGTTGCGAAGCGCGATCCGCAGCCTCCAGGTGGGCCACCTGGTTCGGGGGACGTTCATGACCGGCCCCACGGCCTTTACCGGTGAGACTCTGTCGGTGCGCAACACCGGTATCGACGGGCAAGCGTTTCGCGGCGTGCTGTCACAGGCCTTGGCGCCCCCCGAATTGGCGCAACCGCGACCGTGCGCCGCCGTGGCCTTCACGACGAACCGTGTCCACTCGGTGGTGAAGCGGCGGCCGCCGGTACTGACCGGTTACGCGATCCTGGCCCGTACGAAGTGCGCCACGCGGCACCGGCAGTCGGAGTTGCATCGTCAAACGGCTCAAGCGGTCAGGGAAGGGCGCTGTTTCGCGAGACAACGCCGAGGGCGGGGCGCCGGTTCCTCCGTGCAGCCCACTTCGCAGGAGTGGACCATGTTCCAGTGTCATATGTGCGGCAAGAACCTGGTGCAAGACAAACGCATCCAGCGTTCCGTGCAAACGAGCACGACGGCTGCCGGCGATGGCTTTTTTCGGACGGTCAACCTCTGTCCCCGGTGCGACAAGAGCACGCGTCGGAAGCTCCGCACGGCCCTGCTTATCAAGATCGGGTTCGCGGCGGCGGTGCTCGGTGGCGTGTTGGCCAGCGGTGCCTACCTGCTGTTCATGCGATAAGGAACCGGCGAGGCAACTAGCGAGCCTTGGCACCCGGAGCAACATACGTCGGGCGACAGTGGAGTCCTTTGGGGGATGAAACGCTCGTCGCACTGTTTGGCTGCCGTTGGAATGAGGTGTTCGGAAGCCTTCTCCCGTCAATAATCCTCCTCCCGGCTCTGTTGCCTACCGACTCGGATTCCGGTTAGTTCCACGGAGAACCGATCCGACACTGGGGCAACCGGCACCACCATGAACCTGATCCCCTGGCTCTGGGCGGCGGGCTTCCTTCAGCTGCTGATCGCATCCGCGAACTTCTTTGCCCCGCGCATCTTGCACTATCGCGAGAACCTGGCCCGCGTTTCGCCGCTGGTGCGCGAGGTCTTCATCGTCCAGAACGTTTACATCGTGCTGGTGCTGCTCGGCACGGCGGGCCTGTGCTTTGCCTTCGGCGCGGACCTGGCCGGCGGTAGTCGGTTGGGGCGGTGCCTCAGCGGCTTTCTGGCCGTCTTCTGGGGCTTGCGGGTGCCGATCCAGCTGTTTTGCTATGACCGCGCCACCCGGCGACAGTACCCGGTATTCGATTTGCTCTTCCTGAGTGCGTTCGTGTACCTCAGCGGCGTGTTCGTCGTGGCGGCGTTCGGACTGGCGAGGTGAGCCCATGTGGCGCGATTTGCCCTGGCACGGAATGGTGATCCTGGCCGGCGTCGGTCAGCTGGCCATCATCGTGGTTAGCCTGGCCATCCCGCGCCTGCTGCACTGGCGGGAACAGATGGTCGGCTGGCAGCCGCTCACCCGGCAGATGTTCTGGACCTACGCCGCCTATATCTGGGCCACGAACCTCTGCTTCGGACTGGTCTCCACCCTGGGAGCGCCGTGGCTGCTCGACGGCTCGCCCCTGGCGGCGGCGGTGACCGGCTTCATCGCTGTCTATTGGGGCGCGCGGCTCGCGATTCAGTTCGCGTACTTCGACCGCAGCGGCTTTCCATCCGGTCCCGGCTATCGGCTGGGCGAGGCCGGGATGGTCCTGGGCTTCGCTTACTTGACGCTGACGTACACGGGCGCTTTGCTGCTCAACCTGGGAGCCTTCGCGCGATGAATGCCTATCTGCCCACTGACATCGCCGTGCTGAGTGCGGTCCTGGCCATCTTGGTCCTGGTGCTGCTGGTCGGCTACTTGCTCGGCAACGGCGAGCCTGCCCGCTGGCGACGGCCCGCCGCCTGGCTGCACCTCGTCGGCTGGACGGTGTGGGTCGAACGGTTCACTGCGGACCAACCGCCCGGCTTCCGGATGCTGGCCCTGTGCCTGGTGATGATCGTTTGCCTGAAAGCCGTGGTGCTGGCCGATAGCCGGCTCGCCGGGGAACCGCCGCTGTCGCCGCTGCGCTGGCTCTGTTTTGCCGCTCTGTGGGTCGGCATGCGGCCGGCGGTCTTTGCGCGACGCACCGGTCGGACGCGCGCCGATGCCGGGAGAGTGCTGCGCTGGGCCAGCGGCTGGCTGGTGCTGGGCCTGGCCTGCTTGCTGCTCGCCCGCCAGCTGCGGCAAAGGACACCGGACGCCGGTCTGCTGGCCGTGCTTTGCCTGCTGGTCGGCCTGAGCCTGGTGCTGCACTTCGGCCTGCTCAACATGCTGGCGGCGTGGTGGCGTCGGCAGGGCTTCGACTGTCGGCCGCTGATGCGCACGCCGCTGGCCGCGCGCAGCCTCGGCGAGTTCTGGAGCCGGCGTTGGAACCTGGCCTTCTCGGAAATGGCGGCGCTGAGCATCTTTCGCCCGCTGGTCCGCTGGCTGGGCCGACCGGGCGCGGTCCTGGCGGGGTTTCTCGCCTCGGGCGTGCTGCACGAGCTGGCCATCAGCGTGCCGGTGCGCGCGGGCTTTGGCCTGCCCATGCTTTACTTCACGCTGCACGGTGGACTGGTGCTCGCGGAGCAAGCGCTGGCCCGGCTGGGCTGGTCCATCGACCGCGCCGGCGGCCTGGCTCACCTCTGGACCATCAGCTGGCTGCTGCTGCCCTTGCCTCTGCTCTTTCATCCCTGGTTCGTGGACGGT
>JAEUIF010000814.1 GCA_016795185.1 Planctomycetia bacterium
TGCGGGCGGACGTCGTTGGCTTGCGGCGCCGCCAGCTTGTCCATGTCTATGAAGAAGCCGCGCAGCTCGGCGTCGCGCTGGAAGGAGGTCAGCGAGATGATGCCGACGCCGGCCAGTTTGTCCTTGGCCTGCGCCTCGGTCACCGGCCAGTACAGGCCGGTATAGCAGCCGGCCTCGGTGTACCAGCGGTGCTCCTGGCCATCGGGGTTCAGGCCGCGCGGCCGCGCCCGCACCGGCTGACGCGGGTTATAGCGCAGCCGGACCACCAGGCAACTGCGTGCCTCGCGCACGCCGGGCCGCACCTGGACGACGTGCTTTTCGATCTGGATGTTCTCGATGACCACGCTGTCGTCGCCGACGGGCACCGTGCGCTCGTTCAGGCCAAGCACGCTCGGCAGGGTCGGTCCGCGCTCGACGACGGCGGACGGCGGCCATTCCTGATCGGGGTTCCACCAGGCGCGGATGGTGGGGATTGCCGGCGTGCCCACGTCGGGCAAGAGCGGCCAGGCCGGCACGTCCAGCCCCCAAGCCGGCGCGGGGTAGCCGGCGTGGTAGACCCAGCGCTGGGCGAAGGCCGTGGGCGTCTCCTGCCGGGGCCGCAGCTCGAACCAGAAATCGCGCGGCTTGACGACTTGCAGGATCACTTCCGTCTGGGTCGGCACGCGCTCCAGCGTGGTCAGCATCTGCAAGCCGTCGTCGCCGACGCGCTGGTTTTGCAGTACGGCCAGCCGCCAGTTATTCGCTTCCTTGAAGGGCTTGCTGGGATAGTCGGCGCGGGAGAAAACGCCGCGACGCAGCTCCTGGCCCTTGCCCTTGGCCACATCGTCCAGATCGACCAGCAGCAGGTCGCCGGGATCGAGAATGATGCTCTTCTGGAGGCGCTCGGAGGTGTAGGTGCGGACCTTGTAGCCGGACGGCGTCAGCAGCTGGGGATACCACTGGTCGTTGTGGCCGATGATGCTGACGTCCAGGCCGTCGGTCGGAGTGCCGGGCGCCAGGGAGTTGTCCTCGCGGTCCAACCAGTAGCGCAGCCGCTGGCGCATGGCCCGTTCCAGCTGAATGGCCAGCTCGCCGGCGTCGTTCACCGTCAGGAACCGGCCCGGCAACGGCAGGTCCTCGACGACCTTGAACTGCGCCCGCGCCGTCGCTTCCTCCTTGTTGACGACCTTGAAGCCAATGATGTTGACGGCGATGCCCGCATCCCCGAACTGCTCGCGGAGCACGGTGGGGATTTCGAGCCCCTTCGGGTTGTACTGCTTGTCGTCCTTGAAGCAGTTGTCCATGCCGTCGGTCAGGACCAGCATGGTTTTGAAGCCGGGGGCGTTCTTCAGGTCGTTCTTGGCGACGAGCATGGTGCGGACGATGGGCGATTCGTTCCACGGGACGAGGGCGGGGTACTGCACCTTCTTCATGAGGGCGGCCAGCTGGTTGGCGTCCTGGGGGTCCCAGCGGATCGGGTCTTGCAGGCGGCGGATGGTGTCCTCGGCCCGCTGGGCGGTGTTGTTGGGCGGAATGGCCTGGCCGAAGATCCACAGACTGACCGTGGTGCCCTTGGGCAGCTTTTGCAGGACGACCTTGAGGGCGTTGGTCATCTCATTGAACTTGGTCTTGGGCGTGTAGGGTGTGCCGGGCGGCTCGCCCATGCTGCCCGAGCAGTCCATGACGATGACGATGGAACCGTTGCCGTCGCCGTAACGGTCGTGCAGCTCCTTCGGAGCGCGGACGACGAGGTCGGCGGTGGTGGGCGTGGGCGGCAGCGCCACGGTGATTTCGGGCGTCGGGAAAAGATCGACGGGCGTCTGCCGTTCGATGCGCTGGCCGCGGAACAGGCCGCGCATACGCAGCGTGGCCCGCTGCCGGCGCGGTACGGGCGGCGGGTTGGTTTCCGCCTGGATCAGGAGCGGGCTGGTCAGCACGGTGCGGATCGGCTCCACCGGCTTGTCGGTCGTCAGCTTGCGGACGAGGCGTTCGTCCGGCGGCGGGTCGGTGGTCTTCAGCAGCTGGTCGCTTTCCGCCCAGAAGACCGGCAGCCCCGGCGGCACGTAGGCGTCCGGCCCTGGCCGCACCTGATAATCGACGTGGAAGCTCTGCTCGCTGGTGGCGACGATGCGCGGCGGGCTGCTCAGCACCAGGTCGCCGGGCAGGTTCAGCTTCTGCGTCAGCGCATCGATCGGCGGCTGTGGCGGCTGGCGGGCGATCAGCTTGCGCGCGTCATCGAGGTAGAGCAGGCCAGCGGCGCGGAAGTAGGGCCGGTCGGCGTTCTCTTCCTCGGCGAACCAGTGGTCGTCGAGCGTGCGTCCGGCCTGATCGAGCAGCAAGTTCTGGAACAGCCAGCGGCGGTACAGATCGGCGGCGTTGTCCTGGATGGCGGGTGTGAGCGGGCCGGGCACCACGCGTGCCAGCCGGTCGGCGCGGCGCAGACCGGGCCAGACCTGCTTGCGGTCGGCGGTCTTCTGGCTCAGCGCCACTTGCTGGGCGATCTCACTGGGCATGTGGACGAAACGGTAGCCGATCTGGTCGCCGGCCCGCAACAGCGACGTCCACCATTGCTCCTCGACGGCGAAGGTCTCGATGCGGTGGGATACTTCCTGATAGTTCTCCCGGCCGCCGCCGAGCATCTCGTCGAACGTCCGCTGGCCGAGCACCGCCAGGGCCATGCGCCCCTGCTTGCGCGCCTGGTCGAGGACGAATTGGCGGTTGGCCGAGACGGCGATCGCCTGAGCGTTGGAGTCGTTCTGTCCGGTACGGATGAGCAATTCGCGCGAGATGCGGCGGTAGTTCCCGACCAGGCGCAGGCGCAGCTGGGCGTCGGTGATGGGCACCACCAGGGCGTCGAAGCAGTCGCGCCAGGTGGCCGGGGTGTCGATGGCCATCGATTCGCGCCACGACTCGGTCCAGCGCGTTTCCAGGGCGTGCAGGCGCTTGTCGAGCGCTTCCGCCTGCTGTTGCAAGGCGGCGTAGTCGGTTGGATCGGCCTGGCCGGCGCTCGCGGGGCTCTTTTCCAGCTGGAAGGTCAGGGTCTGCGTCTGGCTCCAGAGGTCTTCCACCTCCGCGAGCAGTTGCGCGTCGAGCTGCTGGGGGCTGGCCGTGGGCGCCTGGCGGCGCTGCGCCAGCCACTGGGCATAATAGACCAGGCCATTGAGCAACTGGTCGCGCGTGGCCAGTGCCGTGCGCACCGACGTGTTCTGCGTCTGGATGTCCCGATAGCGGCGGTCGGCGGCGTCGAGATGGACGCTGCCCTCTTTCCAGTGGTCCTTGTCGGTGGTGAAGATCAGGTCTTCGCCCTGCCGCCGCTCCCAGTCCGCGGCGGCGACGGCGGGCGTGTTCCAGAGGACGATCTGCTCGCTATACGGCTGGGCGCGGCCCACGGTGCCCAGGGCAGCGCTCTCCGCCAGGCGGCGGACGCGCAGCGCCTGCGAGACGATGCCGGACTGATCCAGCGTCAGCGGCTTCGGCAAATCGCGGCGCAGCATGGTCAGGAAATGGACCTCGGCGGGTCGCGGGCGCAACGGGTCGCAGACGATCTGCAAGACCTGGTAAGCGCGGTCCAGGTTCTGCCTGGGGTTCTCGGCGGCGCGGTCGATGATCTGGTCGGCCATCCGCGCCGGCAAGATACGACGGTAGACCGGCTCGACGACGGACTGCTGCTGCTTGGCCCAGAGTTTGCGCTGGTCGGCGGGCGGGGCATCCCAGAGGTCGTTGACCATGGCCAGCACGCGCGGCGGGTCGCTGCCGATGTTGCCGGCGGCGGCGGGCATGGCCAGCGTGTTATAGATCGAGGTCAGTTCCAGGCGCTGTGCCTGCTGGATCTGCCGCTCCAGGCTGCGCAGCTGACCGGCCATGGCTCCGGCCGTGGCGGTGTCGCCGGCCAGCAGCAGCTGCTCGTAGCGCAGCAACGTGGCCTGGTACTGCCGCCAGAGGTGCGGGCTGTAAACGGCCGGCGCGGGCACCTGCTCCGACAAGCGGCGGTAGTCGTTCCAGGCTTGCAGCAGTTCGGGCGGCGAGCTGAAGGTCGGCAGCTGGGTGGGATCGGGCGGCTGATAGTCGCCCTGGGTCATCGTCAGGTTCATGCCGCGGGCGCGCTGCTGGCCTTCAGCGCCGGCAGGCAGCAGCAGCGGCGTTTGCAGCGCTTGCCGGTTGATCCGCGTCCAGCGTTCCACGTTCTGGCGGATGTACTGGTGCAGGTCGAGCGTATCGATCCGGCCCACCTTCTTGACGTCCGCCGCGCCCGCCAGCCCTTCGGTCAAGTAGTGGGCGAAGATGGTCCGCTTCCAGTCGTCCGAGCCCCAGGAGCGCTGATCCACGTCCGCGGAGCTGAGCACCACCAGGCCGGGTACTTCCTTGATCTGCTCGTCCAGCTGGGTCAGGCCGCGGACGAAGTCGTTGTGCAGCATGCCCAACGGCCACCAGGCGGAGCACTGGGTGGCGTCGAAGATCAGCAGCTTGTTCTTTTCGCGCGGCAGGCCCTTGAGCCGTTCGAGGATGGCCTTGACGCGCAGCCGGTTGTTCGGCTCCGTTCCCAGCCCGGCGTTGTCGGGCAGCAGGTACGGCCCTTGCGCGTCGCAGCCGCCGTTCAGGGCGAAGTAGATGATGATGGTCTTCTCGGCGAAGGCGTCGATGTCGTTGTCCCAGACGCTGTCGCGGCGGAGCTCGAGCGGATCGCGGTGCAGGCGAAACAAGCCGGCGCGGAGGATGAAGGAGCCCTTGGCGCCGGCGCGGGTCAGGTTGGCCAGGTCGTCCATGCTGCGGCGGCCATAGACATTGGCTGGCACGGCCAGGTTGTCCTCGTAGCCCGCGCCGATCAGCACCAGGCAGGCGGGCCGGGGCGGGTACAGCCAGGAGCTGACCCAGACCAGCAGGCCAATGAAGACCAGCGCCAGCAGGCCGAGCACGCCGGTGCGGAAGTAGCGGGATTTGCGGAACGGCACGCGCTGCGCGCCGGCGGCGTCGCGCCGCCAGCGCGGGCCGCCGACCACGACCTCTTCCTTCGGCATGTCTTCCGGCCGCCAGGTGCGCATAATCGGGCGCGAAGGATAGTCGTCGCTGGCCATGCGGGATGTCGCCTCGGTGAACCGTCGTTGGAGAACCTGTCGCCAGCTTCGATTTTATGCGGGGCGGCGCGAACTTGAAAGAAGTCTCCGGGAGGAAGGCATTGGGGCGGCATGTCCCTCGGTACTCCGAGGTGGTCGGGGGGCCTCAACGAGTAGTGGCGGGCGGAAGACATGGGGTGGCACGTCCCTCGGTACTCCGAGGGCGTGCGAGCGACGTGCCATCCGTCGGTGGTGACGTCGTGGCGGGGCTCCGCACGCCCTCGGAGTACCGAGGGACGTGCCACCCGGAACTACGAACGGCTGGGTCCGCCAATTCGCCGCATGGCGGAGTGGCGGACCTGGAAACCAGCCGGTCCCGGCAGCAAGACATTTGCCGGACGCCCTGATAGAATCGCTGGCGTGCCGGCACCCGCGATCGGTCGCGAATCCGCGATCCGTCGGCCCCGCCCCGGCGTAGACGATACCGGGCGCCGTGTCGCCAGCCGCCAACCATCGGGGAAGGTCCAGCATGTCCGTCGATACCACCACGCAACCGCTCCGGGTCACGACGCCCATCGGCGCGAATGCCTTCGTCCTGGAGGATTTCAGCGGCATCGAGGGTCTGTCGATCCCGTTTCAATTCCAGCTCACCCTGCTGGCCGATCCGGACAAGACCTCCAGCTTCACCTTCGACAAGCTGCTCGGCCAAACGGTGACGGTGACCATTCAGCCGGTGAACAGCAGCTTCACCACGCGCTACATGACCGGGGTGGTCCACAAGCTGCTGCAAGGGCCGCAGGTACGTGGCGACGACGACAACGCCAACCCCTGGATCCGTTTTCAGGCCGAGATCGTGCCGCAGTTCTACCTGATGAAGCGCAACCGCAACATCCTGATCTTCCAGCAGATGACGGTGCCGGACATCCTCAAGCAAGTGATGGCCTCGCTCAACTGCGACTGGCAAATTCAGGGCACCTTCGAGCCGCGCGACTACGTCGTGCAGTACCGCGAAACCGACTTCGACTTTTGCAGCCGGCTCATGGAAGAGGAAGGCATCTACTACTACTTCAAGCACACCAGCAGCTCGTGCCAGATGGTCGTGGCCAACACGCCGACCGGGCACACGGCGGTGTCCGACACCTGCAACTTCGACGACGAGGCCAGCACCCAGTACACCGACGACGTGGTCTACGCCTGGGAGAAGAGCCAGGAAGTCCGCTCCGGCAAATGCACGCTCTGGGACTACACCTTCGAGATGCCGGACAAGAACCTGGAGTGCGACAAGTCGGTGACGACCAGCGCCGCCGTCGGCACGGTCACGCACCAGCTGGGCGTGGCCAGCAACAGCGCCATGGAGCTATACGACTACCCCGGCGGCTACGCGGGCCGCTTCGACGGCATCGCGCCCGGCGGCGGCGACCAGGCCGACAAGCTGCAAAAAATCTTCACCGACAACACGCGCACCGTCGGCATCCGCATGGACCAGGAGACCGTGCCGGCCCTGGCCACCCACGGCCGGGGCACCATCAAGGCGTTCACCGCCGGCTACAAGTTCACGCTGGCCAAGCACTACAACGGCAACGGCGATTTCGTCCTGACGCGTGTCGAGCACGCCGCCACGCTGCGTGCCACCAGCCGGGCCGGCGTGGCCAGCGCCCTGGGCGGCAAGCTCCAGTACGAGAACCGCTTCCAGTGCCTGCCCTTCGCCGTGCCTTATCGGCCACTGCAACTCACGCCCAAGGCGCGCTGCTACGGCATGCAGACCGCCAAGGTGGTCGGCCCGTCCGGCCAGGAAATTTTCACCGACAAGTACGGCCGGGTGAAGGTGCAGTTCAACTGGGACCGCAAGGGCCAGAACGACGCCAATAGCTCGTGCTGGATCCGCGTCGGCACCACCTGGGCCGGCAAGCAGTGGGGCGCCATCCACATTCCACGCATCGGCCAGGAAGTCATCGTCGCCTTCCTCGAAGGCGATCCCGACCAGCCGATCATCGTCGGCAGCGTCTACAACGCCGAGCAGATGCCGCCCTACACCCTGCCCGACAACATGACCCAGAGCGGCATCAAGTCGCACAGCACCACCGAGGGCACCGAGGATACCTTCAACGAGCTGCGCTTCGAGGACAAGAAAGGCAGCGAACAGGTTTACTTCCACGCCGAGAAGGACTTCGTCCACATCGTCGAAAACAACGCGACCGTGCAGATCGGGTATCAGAAGCAGGACGGCGACCACAAGAGCGACGACGGCAGCCAGACCATCAAAATTTACAAGGACCGCACCACCACGCTCGACACCGGCAACGAGACGCTGACCATCTCCAAGGGCAACCGCACCGAGACCATTTCCGAGGGCAACGACAGCCTGACGATCTCCAAGGGCAATCGCACCGAGACGATCTCCCAGGGCACCGATTCGCTCACCGTGCAGAGCGACCGTTCGGTGACGGTCAACCAGGGCAACGATTCCTGGACCGTCAGCCAGGGCAACCGCAGCGCCACGGTGTCCCAGGGCAACGACACGCTGACCATCTCGCAGGGCAACCTGACCATCAGCGTCAGTTCCGGCAAGGTCGAGATCACCGCCGGCACCTCGATCACCCTGACCGTCGGCAGCAATACGATCAAGATGGATACGTCCAGCATCACTCTCACGGCGGGCCAGAGCAGCCTGGCGCTGCAATCGTCGTCGGCGACGCTCCAGGGCATGTCCACCACGGTAAAGGGCAGCTCGTCGGCCGAGGTGACAGCCGCCTCGACCACCGTCAGCGGCAGCGGCACCCTCAGCCTCAAGG
>JAEUIF010000818.1 GCA_016795185.1 Planctomycetia bacterium
GTGCCACCCATCATTCCTTCGGGCAACATCCTATTTGACGATGCACTAGTTTCATTTTACGCGCACCCGCGCGGCCTGGCATCACCGGCTGAAGAAGCCAATTACGAAGCTAGCCAGGCCCAGAACGCACAAGATCACAAATGCCGCCAGGAAGGCGACGACCACCAGCACGTCGCCTCCGGTTCGTTCATTCAGTTCATCGGCCGGAGGCGGGTTCGGCTGACCGCTCCTGGTGCTGGGTCGCGAATCGGCAGTCATGGTTTTCCTCCGCAATGGGGACGATGGACGGACGCCGCGCTTCGCTTAGCAATTCGAGTGCCCTTCCTTTGAGATCGCAGCGCCGAGCGGCGACGCCGCGTGCATCCTGCACACTGGCGCGTCACGCTCTCGCTGGCCCACGACTGGGCACTGTGCGGAATCGAATCAGAACTGTGCGTCGTCGGCGCGCGTTCTCGACCGCGCATCGCCGCCAGCGCTCTCAAAACGCGACCTCGCCGCGGTTTCCGCTGTTCCGCCGGCATTGGTGCGCGATTTGCGATTGTCGCGCTCGACAACCACGTCCTTTCGGGAGAACCGCCATGAAACACGCGCAATGGCTCCTGGCCCTGGCCATCCTGCTGGGCGACCTGCCGCTGTGGACCAACTCCGCGGCCGCGCAGAAAGAAGTCAACGACCTGATGAAGAAGAAACTCGAACAGTCCCAGAAAATCCTGGAAGGCATCGCGCTGAGCGACTTCGACAAGATCTCCGCCGGCGCGGGCGAATTGATCCAGGTGAGCAAAGCCGCCGAATGGCGCGTGCTCAAGACGCCGCAATACGAGGTTCACGGCAACGAATTCCGCAAGGCCGCCGAGGCGATCATTCAAAACGCCAAGGCCAAGAACCTCGACGGCGCGACCCTGGCCTATGTCGATCTGACCCTGACCTGCGTGAAGTGCCACAAGCACGTCCGCGAAGTCCGTATGGCTCGTAACGACTGAAAGGAGCGCCTTGCCATGACTGATGCGAACGTTCCCTCGACTCCCGCGCCGGCCGCGCCGGCCTTTACCGCGGCGGAAACCGAGGCTTTCCACGACGCGGACCGCCAGGCGGCGAAGATGGTGGCCGGACTGATGCTGACCATCTTCACGCTGGCGCTGCTGGGTTATTCCCTGATCTGCTTCCTGGCTTTGCGCGGCAGTTCGTGACCGCCGCGCCGCACTCCGACGATTCGGAAGGAGGCTGCCGTGTCGGCCATGCGCAAGATTCTGTATCCCGTCGATTTCTCGCCCTATTCCGAGTGCGCCCTGGGACCGGCCATCTGGCTGGCCAAGTATTACGATGCCGAACTGCTCGTGCTGCATGCGGTCGAGACACCGCCGGGGTGGGGACTGGGCCGTCCCGAACCGCCGCTGTCCGCCGCGATGGCCGAGGCGGAATGGGAACGGCTCGTCAAGGTCTGGCCACCCGATCCCTCCGTGCATGTGCGCCACCTGCTGGTCCAGGGCGACCCGGCCGCGGCCATTCTCCGAGCCGTCCAGGAGCATGGTTGCGACCTGATCGTGATGGGCACGCACGGCCGGACGGGACTGGACCGCATGCTGCTGGGCAGCGTCGCGGAACAGGTCATGCGCGGGGCCAGTTGTCCGGTGCTGACCGTCAAGGTGCCGCTGGCCGTCATCGTCCCCACGGAGACGGCCAGCGCGGTCGGTGCCGTCTGAACGCGGCGCGTTTGCGGTTGTGGCCGGAGTGCGACGGAGTAGAATCCGAACACGACCGCAACCGCGCTTTTCGTTCGTGCTGGAACCGAGGCAGCCGGTGAATCCCGACGCACTGTACTCCCGCTATCAAGAATTGCAGCAGTACGTCGGCTGGACCGAGGCGGACGCCGGCCGCATTCGCGCGGTCATGGCCCTGTTGGCCCCCCACCTGCCCGCGCTGATCGACGACTTCTACGCCGAGATCGACCGCCACCCGGATGCCCGCAAGGTCATCACGGGTGGCGCTGCGCAAATCGAGCGGCTGAAAGGCACGCTGCTGCAATGGCTACAGGAACTGCTGTCCGGGCAATACGACCGGGACTATGTCGCCCGGCGGTGGCGCGTCGGCTGGCGACATGTTGAGATCGGGCTCGATCAGGTGTACACGAACGTCGCCCTGTCCCGGTTGCGCCGCGGTTTGCTGCACACGCTGGAACAGCAATGGACGGCGGACGTGCGCGACGGGCTGGCCATCCGCCAGTCGCTCGATACCTTGCTCGACCTCGACCTGGCCATCATCGAGGATGCCTACCAGGCCGAGTACACTGCGCGCCTGCAACGGAGCGAGCGCCTGGCGGCCATTGGCCAGGTCGCGGGCGGCGTGGCCCACGAATTGCGCAATCCGCTGAACGTCGTCAAGACTTCAGTCTACTTCCTGTTGAACGCCCGCAATCCGACCCCGGCGAAGACCACCGAACACCTGCAACGCATCGAACGCCATGTGGTCGCCGCGGACGGCGTCATCACCGCGCTGTCGAATTTCGCCAAGCTGCCCGTACCCGGAATGCATCCGTTCTCGGTCGAAGCAAGCATTCGCGAAGCGCTCGAATTGAATGCGCTCCCGCCGACCGTCGAGGTCGTGCTGGACCTGCCGCCCGACTTGCCGGCAGCTTTGGCCGACGCGGGGCAAATTCGGATCGTGCTGGGCAACCTGATCCGCAATGCGCGCGAAGCCATGCCGAACGGGGGCCGCCTCACGATTGCGGCCCGCAGCGTGGAGCAAAGCGTCGAGGTCGCCGTGACGGACACCGGAGTCGGCATCGCGGCCGACCAACTGCATCGCATCATGGAGCCGCTCTATTCCACCAAGGCGCGCGGCATGGGCCTGGGTCTGCCCATCGCCCGCGCCATTCTCGACAAAAATCAGGGCAGCCTGCGCGTCGTCAGCGCCAACGGCCAAGGCAGCACTTTCACCGTGCGCCTGGCCACCGCCGGCGCGCCCGGAGGAGGGCCTGCATCATGACCGCCGTGCAGCCGTCCATTCTGGTCGTCGATGATGAAGTGGACAATTGCCGGAACCTGTCGGACATCCTCACCGACCTGGGCTACCGCGTGGCTATCGCCCACGATGGACCGGCGGCCCTCGAACTGGTGCGACATCGTCAATACGATGTGGCCCTGCTCGACCTGAAGATGCCCGGCATGGACGGCCTGACGTTGTACCGCGAAATCAAGAAACTGCGGGCCGACACGGTGGCGATCATCGTCACCGCCTACGCCAGCGGCGCCACGGCCGAGGAGGCCCACACGGCGGGCGTCTGGCACGTGCTGCCGAAGCCGGTGGACTTTCCGAAGCTGCTCGGACTGGTGGGCGAAGCCGTCGTGCAGCCGCTGGTGTTGGTCGTCGATGATGACCCCGACCTGTGCGCCAACCTCTGGGATTTACTGCGCGAGAAGGGCTATCGCGTCGGCGTGGCTCACGACGAACCGAACGCCGCCCGCCAGCTGCAAGACCGCGCCTTTCAGGTGGTGCTGATCGACATGAAGTTGCCGGCGGGCGACGGCAACGAAGTCTTCCGGCTGGTGCGGCGCAACAATCCGCAGGCGCGCACCATCGTCATCACCGGTCACCGCAGCGAACTGGAGCAGCGCGTCGATCAGGTGCTCGCCGAAGGTGCGGACGCGGTTTGCTACAAACCGTTCGACGTGCCCAACCTGCTGACGACCCTGCAACAACTCTCCCGCTGACGCGCCCCGCAACTGCATGTTTGGCCTGGTGCCGTATCAAGCTGAATGCCTAACGGACGAGCGCCACGACCATCGCGAAGTAGATCAGCAAGCTGAGCACATCCTGGATGATGGTCGCCGCTGGACCGCTGCCGAACGCGGGGTCCCAGCCGGCGCGCGACAGCAGCCAGGGAAACACCAGGCCAATGGACGCCGCGCAGCCGCCAGCAAAGACAATCGCCAGACTCACGGCCAGCGCCAGGCGCGGATTGCCGAATCCCAGCGCCACCGCCGGGAACACCAGCAGACCCAGGCTCAGGCCGATCAGCAGTCCCGCCAGGAGTTCGCCCAGCAGCAACTCGCCGAGCGGTACATGGCGCATCGACAGGTAGCGAACCGCGATGGCTTCGGTCTGCGTGCCGATGGCGTCCGCCAGGTAGACGATGGCCGGCACGAAGAACGCCACGGCGACTTGCGCTTGCAGGACGTGCTCAAAGCTCGCCATGACCAACGTCGCCAGCATGCTGCCCAGCAGCCCGACCAGCAGCCAGGGCAGCCGGTCGAGCAGACGGCGTCCAGGCGACGCGCGCATCGATTCTTCCACGAGGTGATTGGCTGCGAGGATGCCGGTCAGCCGGTGCAGGTCCTCGACGTGTTCCCGCCGCAGCACTTCAATGAGCGCCAGCGGCGGCACCACGCCCAGGAACTGCCCGGCCGTATTCAGGACGGGCACCGCGCCCAACCGATGCCGAATGGCCCGCAAGGCAATGTGCTCTTGATCGTCGCTCACTCGAGTCGGCGGCGGCGGCGCCTCCATGACCTCGTCCAGCCGCTTCTCTCCAGGGAGGGCGAATAGGTCCACCAGGCGGACGATGCCCTGCAAGCGCCGCTGCCCGTCGAGGACGTAGACTGCTTCCAACGCATCGAAATTGCGTCCGACTAGACCCTCGCGCACCATTGCCACGCTGTCATCGGGGCCGCCGATGGGCACGCGGTCCACCAGGTGGCGGCCAGCCGTTTCCGCCCGCGGTGCGGCCTCGCCCAGCGCGGATGGAGCAGTTTCGTTCATCGCCGCCGATGCTCCCTTCGGGTTCGGCCCGGACGCGCGCGTCAGCAACTGTCGTGCATCGAACCGCGCCGGAACGCGCTTAGCCACGGTCGCCGGCGTCGGGCGCGGGGTGTGGGCAGGGCGCTGCCTTCAGGTCGGCTTCCAGCTCCGGCTTGACCACGTGGTCGTAGCAATCCGGGCAGATGCTGTGGCTGAAGCGCGCTGCCGAATGGTCCGTGATGTACGTTTCCACCTGCTGCCAGTAGTTGCGGTCGTCGCGGATTTTCTTGCAGTAGGTGCAGATGGGCAGCAATCCTTGCAGTTGCCGGACGCGCGCCAGGGCGTCCTGGAGCGCTTGCATCTGGGCGAATCGCCGCATGGCCACCGCGATGATTGGCCCCAGGTCGGACTGCTTGATCGGCTTTACCAGATAGCCCAGCACGTGGTCGGCCTCCGCACACTCGACGACGGCGGCATCGTGGTGCGCCGACACCAGGATCACGGGCACCGGACGTTCCCGGTAGACCTGGGCCGCCGCGGCGATGCCGTCCAGGCCCGGCATCTGAATATCGGTCATTACCAGATCGGGTTGCAGGCCGCGGCACTGCTCGATCAACTCCTGGCCGTCGGCGACGGCCGCGATCACGCGATGCCCTAGCCGTGGCAGCATGCGCTGGAAATACTCGCGCATGTCCGGTTCATCGTCCGCCACCACGATGCGCAAGGAGTGCATGGTCGCCGTCCCTACCGAGATAAAGTGCCCACGGGGCGGGAAATTGCTCCCTGGGGGCCTGGGGCTTCGCTTCGACGCGGAACAGTTTGCAAGCCGCGTGCCAAGCGCTCGGGCGCTGTGGGCGGGCCTTGCGCGGCCGGCCATGCAGGCAGGCTTTCGGCCACACCGGCGCGGCACCGTGCCTGTGCGCATGTGCGGTCCTTGCAGGGGCTGGCCTATTTCGCACAGCGACCCTGCCCCGCAGCGCCGCCAGGGCAGTTTCAGCGGTTGCACCCAAATCATTGGTTTCGTTGCCTTCCGCGCGCGCAACGGCGATAATAGCGGTGCTCTCCACGACGACTTCTCCTGTGGCCGAAACCATGACTACCGCTGTCGCCGCTCCCATCCGTCTGTTGATTGTCGATGACGACGAAGTCTTGCGCCAGACCATGAGCAAACGCTTCCAGCGCGCCGGCATGACCGTCCTGGCGGCGGCCGACGCCGAGGAGGCGCTGTCCAAGACGGTCCACAACCGCTGTGACGTGGCGTTGCTCGACCTGCACATGCCGGGCATGAACGGTATCGAATTGCTCGGCAAGCTCAAGGAACGGCAGCCGGAGCTGGAAGCGATCATGCTCACCGCGCACAGTTCCATCGACACCGCCATCCAGGCGATGAAGCAGGGCGCGTACGATTACCTGTCCAAGCCCTTTCAGTTCCCCGAACTGGAAATCCACCTGCAAAAAGCCTTCGAGAAGGTCAAGCTGGCCCGGCGCGAACGGCAATGGGTGGAGCAGCTAGCTTTCGAGTCGGCACGCTACCGGCTGGTCGGCTCCAGCCGGGCCATGCAGAAGGTGACGCAGCTGATTCAAAAGGTGGCCCCCTCGGACGCCACCGTGCTGGTGCGCGGCCCGAGCGGCACCGGCAAGGAACTGGTCGCCCGCGCCATTCACAACAACAGCCCGCGGCGCGAGCGGCCGATGGTGACCATCAACTGCGCGGCGTTGCAGGAAACCCTGCTGGAAAGCGAACTGTTCGGCCACGAGAAGGGAGCGTTCACCGGCGCCCAGCAAGCAAAGCCCGGTCTGGTCGAGGTGGCCGAGGGGGGGACGCTGTTCATCGACGAAATCGGCGAGATGGCGACCGGCTTGCAAGCCAAGCTGCTGCGCGTGCTGGAGGACGGCCATTTTCGCCGGGTGGGCGGCACGCAGGAACTGCACGCCGACGTGCGCGTCGTCGCCGCGACCAATCGCTCGCTCGA
>JAEUIF010000870.1 GCA_016795185.1 Planctomycetia bacterium
GGCCACCAGGATTTCCGGGCGGCCGTCGCCGGTGAGGTCTTCGACCAGGATCGGCGCGCCGCTTTCGGGCAAACCGAGTTCCCTGGTCCGATCCACGAGCTTGTCATCCGCGCCGCGCAGCAGGTAGCGGCCGAGGTACGGCGCGCCGTAACCGCCGGAGCCGTGAACCACCACGTCGAACCGTCCGTCCCCATCGAGGTCGATCGGCCGAGGATCGTAACCGAGCGTGTCGTAGCCGACCGGAGCGTGCGTCCAGAACTCCAGGACGAAGAAGCGGGTCGCCTTCTGCGTGGCTTCCAGCGACTGCACCAGTTCCGCCGGCAAGCCTTCGGGCCGCGCGAAGCGCCGCGTCGGGTCGTGCCGGAAGGTCCGCGATTCGGGGACGTACAACCAGCGCCCCTTGCTGCCGCCGTCCAGGTCGAGGTAGCCGTCGCCGTTGAGGTCCAGCACTTCGCGCGGGTGCGACAGCGGCGAGAAAAAGGTCTTGGCGGTGGGGGTGAACTTCTTGCCGCCCAGGTTCCAGGCCGACGGCGCTTGCGCCTCGTCGGAGATGCCGGCGATGTCGAGCCAGCCGTCGCCGTCGAAGTCCCAGATCCAGGGCCGGTCATCCGCGCCCGGGAGGTCGCGATTATCGATGCCGAGGTCCGTGGTTGCGTTGGTAAATCGCAGCGCACCGTCCTTCTTGAAGTGCGAGCGCAAGATGAGGGAATGCGGGACGCCGTGATGCGATGCGAGGATATCCAGCGCGCCGTCGCGGTCAAAATCGAAGACGCGAATGCCCCAGGGCCACCAGCCGTGGCTTTGCTTGCCCGGCCCGCCCTGCCGCTTCATCTCCAGTTCGTACCACTGCTCCATCGCGGGCTTGAGGCCGGTCTTGGCCCCTGGCAGCACCTCGAACGCGACCTCGCCGCTGCTCGCGAACAGCGGACAAAGCACGACGACCACCAGGCACAGGGCAAACGCGGATTTCATCGTGACAGCCCCCTCATCGAAGTTGGCACCCGCCGCCGGGAAGATGGCGGCGTCCTTGCCAGGGTATCGATTGTACCGATACCCGCCACAGCTGTCCGCTCCCGAACTGCCGTTAGCGGCGCGGGCCATTTGCTTGGCGTATTTCGCGACTGGCTGGAGCGGTCCGCACAGCGGACCCTACGAAATTACCGTAGGGTCCGCTGTGCGGACCGTGGCACTGGGTAGCTGCAATCGCTCCACTTCACCGATGGTTCCTTCATCGACTGGAGTTCATTGCAGGGCGGCGTCGCCCCGTTACAATGAGCCCGGAGCCTGGCCTGCAATCGGAACGCGACACCACTTCGACTCCTCGACGCGGAGATCTGCCGTCATGGGTAAACTGGCATGCCTCACCCTGGCATCGTGTCTGGCCGCGTGGTTGCCGGCAGCGCTCGGCAACGGCGCTGACTCGGCCAAGCCGTTGCCCCGGAGTCCGCTCGCGCCACAGGACGCCGTCCAGCACTTCCAGCTGCCCGCCGGGCTGCGCATCGAACTGGTCGCCGCCGAACCGCAGATCGAAAGCCCGGTGGCCATTGCCTTCGACGAGCACGGCAAGCTCTGGGTGGTGGAGATGCGCGATTACCCCAACGGCCCGGAGAAGGGCCAGCCGCCGGAAGGCCGCATCAAGGTACTGGAGGACAAGGACGGGGACGGCCGCTACGAAACCGCCCGCATCTTCGCCGACGGCTTGCTGTTCGCCAATGGGCTACTGCCCTGGAAAGGCGGCGTGATCGTCACCGCAGCGCCGCACATCGTCTACCTCCAGGACACCGACGGCGACGGCCAAGCCGACCAGCGCGAGGTGCTTTACGAAGGCTTCGCCACGGAGAATCCGCAGCTGCGCGTCAGCCATCCGGTGCTGGGCCTCGATAACTGGGTGTACGTGGCCAACGGACTGCGCGGCGGGCAGATCAAGCGAGCCGGGAAGGTGGACGCGAAGCCGCTCAACATCAGCGGCCTGGATTTTCGCTTCGATCCGCTGCGCGACCGCGCGGAAGCGGTCACCGGCATGGGGCAGTACGGCAACACGTTTGACGACTGGGGCAACCGCTTCGTCTGCACCAACCGCAATCACCTCATTCCGATCGTGCTGCCCAACCAGTACGTGCAGCGCAACCCGTTCATGGTCGCTCCCGAGCCGGTGCGCGATAACCAGCAAGCGGGCGGCGCGGCGAAGATCTTTCCACTAAGCAAGAACTTCACCACCGCTTCGACGCACGCCGGTTCGTTCTCGGCGTCCTGCGGCGTGACCGTCTATCGCGGCGACGCCTTGCCGCAGGAGTATCGCGGCGCTGCCTTCACCTGCGAGCCGACGGGCAACCTGGTCCACATGGAACTACTGGTGCCGCACGGCGCGGGTTTTGGCGCGAAGCCGGCCTTCGAGGGCAAAGAGTTTCTCGCTTCGCCCGATGACTGGTTCCGCCCGGTGAGCCTGGCGCACGGGCCGGACGGGGCGCTGTACGTCGTCGATATGTACCGCGAGGTGATCGAGCATCCGCAGTTCATGACGCCCGAATACAAGGCGCGCGCCAACCTGAGCGCGGGCAAGGACAGGGGCCGCATCTGGCGCATCGTTCCCAAGTCGTTTAGCCGCGAGCCCAAGGCGAGCGCTCCCGCCGCGCTCAAGACCGCCGACCTCGTTCCGCTGCTGGCGCACCCCAACGCCTGGCAACGCACCACCGCGCAGCGTTTGCTCCTCGCACGCCAGGACGCCGCCGCCATCCCCGCACTGAAAAAACTCCTCGCCAGCGACAACCCGCTGGCCCAGGTGCATGCCGCCTGGCTGCTCGAAGCTCACGGCGCGCTCGACGAAAAACTCATTCTGAACGACCTGCTGAAGCCGGGCGCGGGCCGGCCGCGCGTGGAAGAGCATGCCGTCCGTCTGCTGGAGCGCTGGCTGCCACAGTCGCCGGAGGTGCAAGCCCAGGTGGTCCGCCTTGCCGGCAGCCCCGATGCCCGCGTGCGTTTCCAGGTCGCGCTA
>JAEUIF010000872.1 GCA_016795185.1 Planctomycetia bacterium
AGATGTGATCGCACTGCGGCAAGTCTCCGGCGCAGCGTGTCGGGCTGGAAAGCCCGACGTACAAGTAGGCGGAACGGAACTACGAACGCTTCAGCGGCTTCCTACCGACGAAGATGTAGTACGGCGCTTTCAGCCCCAGCATATAAGGCATCCGCCCGGTGCGCTCTTCGAGCTTCAGCGTCTCGCAGCGCGCTTGCAGAAAAGGCAAGTGATCGGGCGACAGAAAGACGTTGTCCCAGCTGAACAGCGCCGGCCAGAGGGTGCGCTGGAAACGCGAATGGCGACGCATCCCGGCCGTCGGCCATTTACGCGAGATGTAGAAATCGACCACACCGAGAACGCCGCCGGGCTTCAGGTTGGCCAGCGCCCGGTCGATGGCCCCGAACCAGTCGGGAATCATCGTCAGCGAATACGAGAAGGTGATGAGGTCCACCGGGCCGTCCGGCGGCTCATAGGCAGTCGCATCGGCCTCGACGGCGGTGACGTTTCCCCAGCCGTGGCGGGCAAGGCGTTCGCGGGCCACGCCCAGCAGCGACGGCGACAGATCGACGACCGTCGCGCTGCGGAGCAATTGGATGCGTTCGCCCAGCGCTTCGAGGTTGCTGCCAGTGCCGCCGCCCAGGTCGAGCAGCCGGTCGCCTGCGCGGAGCGGCAGGGCCTGCATCATCTCTTCGCGGCCGTGCAGCAGCCGGCGGCGGTAGGCGTCATAATCGCCCGCCTGCGCGCCGTAGAAGGCTTCGAGCCGGTCGGCATGGTCCGCGCCGCGCGCGCCCGGCAGCAGCACTTTCCAGAGGATGCGCAGATCGGCGGCCAGGGCCATCGGTTCAGTCTCCGGCTTCGAGGAGGTCGGCGATGTGGAAGCTGCCATAGGTGTGGACGCGGTCGCGAACGTGCAACGCAGCGGCCAGCGGGCGGTCGTAACGCAACAGTCGGCCCAGTTCCATGTCCCGGCCTTGGCGACGCACGCGGATGGCATCGACGAAGTCCGCGTTCAGGCCAGCGCTGCGGAAGATGACCCGGCTCGCCGGCCGGGCGTTGTCCAGCAGCGCGTGCCACTCTTCGCGGAGCGCTTCGGGGTGCCGCGAACTCATCCAGTCCATGTGATCGAGCAGCACGAATTTCGAGATGCCGGGCGGGGCCTGACGCAGAAAGTTCGTCACGGAACTGGTGCGGATGTGCAGGCGGTCGAGCAAGCCGTCTTTCAGACGCTGGAAGTTCTCGGGCTTGAGATACTCGGGACAACACTCCGGCGTGTAGCCGCCTTGCAGGTAGACGCGCCAGAAGTAGTTGTCGGCGAAGGGCAGCCGGGTGATGACCGTCTCGAAACGGTCGCGGATGAACGAACCGACGCCGCCCGGGTACTGCGCGACGATCTGCTGACGCTGCGCCGCCGGCACGCCCATCAGGCTCATGGTCGCGGTGCGCGACAGGAACCAGCGCAGCGCCGGCGACCAGAGCGCGTCGCGGATGCGCGTTTCGTAGAGTTGCCGTTGCTCATCCACACTGCGGGCCGCCAGCAGTTCCTCGATGGGCCGGCGCAGCCGTTTGAAAGTCTGCGCGTTGGTCAGCACCAGCTTGGCCAGCAGCCCGGAAGTGCCGCGATAGTAGAACGACTGCCGCCAGCCGCCGCCCTCGAACATCGAGATATGCCGGTCCCAGTAGCGGCGCGCGAACGGCAACAGTTCGTCCCGCAGCGCGTCGCAGTACAGCTCCTTCGCCCGGTCGCAGCACCCCCGGCCGAACAGTTTGAAGAAGGCTGCATGGTCCAGCTGGCGAATCCCCGCGACCTTCAGTTCGAGCAGGGCGTTCTGGATGGGGTTCATATCGACGGCGTTGACTTCGCCCGCGCCTGCCAGCAGGTAGTCGAGGGCGTTGCAGCCGGCGCTGGTGATGACCAGCACGCGGTCGTGCGGCTGGAGGTCGAGGGCGACCCGGTCGAGCCGAGGGTCTTCCCAGCAGGTGTTGTAGATGAGGTTCCGACTGTGAACGGCCTTGAACAGGCGGGCGCTGACTTTATCTTTCGCCGACAGGGTGACCGACATGCCCGATGGTCCTCGCGTGGGGAAGCAATTCGTCCTGCATATCAAGGCCGCGCAATCCCCACGGATATAACGGCCGGCTGACGACGCTGGCAGCGGCGCGAGCGAAAAGCGGGTTGATTCTGACCGCCGGGAAAGCACGACGCAACGCCGGGAAGCGGTTATTCACCGGAGCTTCATGGCGTCCACACCGAAGGCAGCCGGTAGGGTCCGCTGTGCGGACCTCTCGTTCGCAAGGCCGTCACGTCGTTGCCAGGAAGTGGTCCGCACAGCGGACCCTACAAGATGTGCCGCCACGGAGCGGCGGGCTACTTTCAAACGATCACGCTCGCCGCCGGCTGCACGAGATGAAAACCCGCTGGCCGATAGACCGAATCCGCCGGGCTTTTGTCGCCGGCGAACGGCAGAAGCTTCTTCAGACTGGCGGCGGCGTCGGCCGGGCTCAGGCCGCGCGACAGGATCAGGTCGAGGTAGGTGAATTCGATGATGGCGCTGGCGCCCCAGTCCACGCTGGTCTTGTAGCCGGAGATCGGCAGCCGGGCGGCGTTGGCGAACTGTTGCAACGCCGCCACACCTTCGGGCGCTTGCATCAGCAAGCACGCCGAGAAGTGCAACAGCCGTAAATTGGCTGCGTAACGCAGCGAATCCACCAGCGAGGCGATGCTGATGGTCTGCCCGTCCACGGTCACGCCTTCGGGCTGGGCGTGCGTCGCCAGCAGCAGGACGACCGGCTCGGCGATGTACAGCACATCCCGGCAGCACTTGCGCAGGCTGGCTTCGTTGCTGAAGAAGCGGTGCCGGACCTGCACGCCGGGCACGCGGGCGAAGAACTCGCGCAGCATGTTGCCGAAGCTGTATTCCTGGTCGGAAAGAAAGCGCTGCCAGGGGGCTTCGAGGATGACCAGCCAGGTGAGGTTCGGCTGGGCGCGGACGCGCAGGCCAGTCCAGGGCCGCCAGCTGGCATCGCCCTGTGGCTTCCATTCGCCCTGAAAGCTCAGGCCGTCGGCCGACAACTCGAAGCGGCCCCGGCCGCGCGCCTTCGGTTCCTTGTACGAGAAGGTCAGGCGGTCGCCGGCGCGCTTGCCTTCGATAGTGGCGGTCCCGCCGACGGGGTAGAAGCCCTGAACGTGCTCACCGTCCTCGATCAGCCGCATCAAGCCGAACGAGGAATTCCACAGGCCGTCGAAGCCGATGCGTTCGCCTTCCCACGGCCCACCATTGCCGCCATCGTCCGGCGTGAACTGGCCGCTGAACGCCTGCCCGCGGCGCAGCATCTCGAACCAGCCCGAACCCGCAACCGTCGGTTCCTGATAGCGGAACGTGAGCCGGTCATGGGCAAGCTTGCCGTCCAGCGTGCAGGCGTTGCCCATGTAGACGTAGCTGCCGTGGACGCGCTTGCCCTGCTGCGTCAGTTCCATCGGGCCGAAGCTGGTCTGCCAGCGGCCGGAGAAATCGGGCATGGGGGTGGGCCTCGGCGGGAAACGAACGCGGCCCCTCTCCCCTCGCGGGAGAGGGGTTGGGGTGAGGGGAAACTGTTGCCAAGCTCAACCCCCTCACCCCAACCCCTC
>JAEUIF010000878.1 GCA_016795185.1 Planctomycetia bacterium
GCCCCTGGGCCGAAGATATTGTAGGAACTTCCTGCCACACCAACCTGCCACCGTGGGGAGAGAAGCCGTGCATCGACCTCCCGCCGCTTTCACCCTCGCCCTGTCGTCGGTCCTCGCCTGGTTTGCACCGACCGCCGTACAGGCTGCACCGGTCAGTTTCCGCAATGAAGTGATGGCAGTCCTATCGCGTTCGGGCTGCAACCAGGGCACCTGCCACGGCAACCAGAACGGCAAGGGCGGCTTGAAGCTGTCGCTGCGCGGCGACGATCCCGCCTTCGACTACGAAGCCCTGACGCGCGAGATGCTCGGTCGGCGCACCGATCCGCTGCGGCCAGCGGACAGCCTGCTGTTGCTGAAGGCCACGGCGCAGGTGCCGCACGAGGGCGGCAAGCGCTTCGCCGCCGATTCGCTGGAATACTCGATCCTCCAGCGCTGGATCGCCGATAACCGCCCGGTCGATGCGGCCGACCTGCCGCGCCTGAAGCGCATCGAGGTCACACCGACGGCCCAGGTGCTGATCGAACCCGCTGACCGGGTGCAACTGCAAGTGCGGGCCACGTTTCACGATGGCTCGGTGCGCGATGTGACCCGCCTGGCGGCCTACGATCCGGCCAATGCGGTCGCCGTGGTGAGCACGACAGGCGAGGCGCGCAAGCAGCGCGACGGCGAGGCGACCATCCTGGTGCGTTACCTGGACCAGCGGGCGGCCGTGCAGCTGGCCTTCGTCCCGGAGCGGCCCGGCTTCGTCTGGCAGCCGGTCGCGCCGAATAACTTCATCGACGAGCACATCTTCGCCAAGCTGAAGACGCTGCGGATGCAGCCGTCCGAACTCTGCTCGGACAGCGTCTTCCTGCGGCGCGTTTACCTCGACCTGCTCGGTACGGTGCCGACCGCCGAGGAAGCCCGCCAGTTCCTGAACGACCCCGCCGCCGATAAGCGCGCGCGGCTCATCGACCGACTGCTGGAGCGGCCCGAGTTCGCCGACTTCTGGGCGCTGAAATGGTCCGACGTGCTGCGTAACGAGGAGAAGACGCTGGACAAGAAGGGCGTGGCGGCGTTCCACCACTGGATTCGGCAGAGCATTGCGGCCGGCCAGCCGCTCAACGAGTTCGCCCGCGACATCCTCGCGGCACGGGGCAGCACCTACAGCGAGCCGGCCGCGAACTTCTACCGGGCGCTGCGCGAACCGCAGGCCCGGGCGGAGGCGACGGCGCAGGTCTTTCTTGGCATTCGCATCCAGTGCGCCCGCTGCCATAACCACCCGTTCGACCAGTGGACGCAGAACGACTACCACAGCCTGGCGGCGTTCTTCGCCCGCATCGACTACCGCATCGTCGAGAACAACCGCCGCGACCGGCTCGACGCCCATGAGTTCGACGGCGAGCAGGTCGTCTACCAGAACCGCGACGGCGAGGTGCAAGACCCGCGCACCGGCGAGTCGCTCCGGCCGCGCTTCCTGATGGCCGCCAAGAGTATCGCCCCCGCCGACCGCCTGCAAGCGCTGGCGGACTGGATGGCCGACCCGAAGAACCCATTCTTCGCCCGGACGCAGGTCAACCGCGTCTGGCACCATCTGCTCGGCAAGGGCATCGTCGATCCCAACGACGATTTCCGCGCCTCGAACCCGCCGGTGAACGGCCCGCTGCTCAAGGCGCTGGAAAAGGACTTTATCGCCCACCGCTTCGACCTGCGGCACCTGGTCCGGACCATCGCCAACTCGAAGACCTATCAACTCGCGGTCACGCCGAACGACACGAACCGCGAGGACGACATCAACTTCGCGCGCGGACTGATTCGGCCCTTGCAGGCCGAGCAGTTGCTCGACTCCTTCGCTCAGGTCACGGGGGTGCCGGTGAAGTTCAACGGCTACCCGCGCGGCATGCGGGCCGTGCAGTTGCCCGGTGCGGTGGCCCAGCGGGCGCGTGGCGAATCGGCCACGGCGGGCGAGCAATTCCTGAAGGTTTTCGGCAAGCCCGAACGGCTGCTGTCGTGCGAATGCGAGCGCTCCGACGACACGACGCTGAACCAGGCGTTTCAGCTACTGACGGGCGAACTGCTCAACCAGTTGCTGGCCGAAGCGGATAACCGCCTGGGCCAGTTGCTGAAGACCGACAAGACCGATCGCGCCATCATCGACGACCTCTACCTCTCCGCGCTGAGCCGCCCGCCGAGCGAACGCGAGTTGCAAGCCTCCCTGGCGGTGGTCGCGAAATCGAGGGACCGTCGCGCCGGCCTGGAAGACATCCTCTGGAGCCTGGTCAACGCGAAGGAATTCCTGCTGCGCCGCTGATGGTACAATGCAGGGAAGCGAGAAAGGCTCGCTGGAGGAAAATCATGGAAATCACAGTCCTTGTCGAGCCGGTTCTAGGCAACGGTTTTCGTGCCGGGGCGCTAGGCCTCAGCGTCGAAGGCCATACCCGAGATCAGGCTTTGAACAACCTGAAGGAGGCTCTGCTTCAGCGCACTGCGGCCGGGGCTGAGATCGTCAAAGTGACCTTAGCCGCGCGGCCTCCCTGGGGGGAATTCGCGGGCGACCTGCGCGATGATCCGATGTTCGACGATTGGGTCCAAGCGATGGCCGACTATCGTCGCGAAAAGGACCGGGCTTTGGAGGAATGATTGGTTTGTACGTGCTGGATACAGATGTGCTGACGCTCTATCGCCGCGGTCATGCCTTGCTTGTGCCGCGCATTGATTCGCATACCGCTGCGGAAACCGCGATTACGGTTGTCACCGTGGAAGAGCAACTGTCCGGCTGGTACACGCTGATTCGACAGGCCAAGACTCCCAAGGATGCTGCCCATGCCTATGGGCGGTTGGCGAGTACTGTTCGCTTCCTCGGGCGGTGGCAAATCCTCTCGTTGACGGAACCCGCGATTGCCCGCTTCGAGAATCTCAAGCCGCTCAAGTTGAACGTCGGTGGTTCGGATCTCCGCATTGCCGCCATCACCCTGGAGCACGGCGGCATCCTGGTCAGCCGCAACTTGCGGGACTTCCAGCGCGTGCCGGGGTTGAGCGTGGAAGATTGGTCCGTTTGAGGTGTGCCATGACGAACCGCCTTGCCGACATCGCTTCCCGGAACCTGACCCGCCGCTCCCTGCTGCAAGTCGGCGGCCTCGGCATGCTGAGCCTGCCCGGTCTGCTGCGCGCCGAGGAGAAGTCGGGCAAGCGCAAGGCGCGCGCGAAGTCGGTCATCTTCTTGCACCAGTTCGGCGGGCCGACGCACCTCGATACCTTCGACATGAAGCCTGCCGCCCCGGACAGCATTCGCGGGCAGTACCAGCCGATCCGCACCAAAGTCGCCGGCATTCAGGTGTGCGAGAAGCTGCCGGGCATGGCGCAGGTGATGGACAAGGTGTCGCTGATCCGCAGTGCCAACCACACGATGAAGAACCACAACGGCGCTGCCTATTACAGCTTGACCGGCCGAGTTCCTCCCATCGACGACATCCGCCTGCGCGACACCCTGGAGCTATTCCCCGCTTATGGCTCCATCGTCGATAAGCTGGCTCCGGCGAAAGGCGGCTTGCCTACCTTCGTCGCTTACCCGCATGTGCTGCGCGACGGTTCGGTCACGCCGGGCCAGCATGCCAGCTTCCTGGGCAAGCAGCACAGTCCGTTGCTGTTCACGCAGGACCCCAACGCCGCCGACTTCCGCTTGCCGGAACTCAGCCTGCCGGAGAACCTGACGCTCGACCGCCTCGACAACCGCCGGCAGGTGCTCAAGCTCATCGACCAGCAAACCGAGTTGATGGAAATCTCGCCGACCGCGCAGGGCATCGACCGCTTCGTGGACAAGGCGCTGGGCATGCTCACCTCGTCGAAGGTCAAGGAAGCGTTCGATCTGTCGCAGGAGCCGAAGGAAGTGCGCGATCAGTACGGCCGGACGACTTACGGCCAGGGCTGCTTGCTGGCCCGGCGACTGGTGGAAGTGGGCGTGCGCTTCGTCAACGTCTACTTCGCCAACAATATCGGCGGGCGGACCAACAGCGGCGGCTGGGACACGCACAATTTCGACGGCTCGGCGATGTATCCCATCCTCAACGAATACCTGCTGCCGATCACCGATCGGACCCTGCCGACGCTCATCAACGACCTCGACAGCCGGGGCCTGCTCGATTCGACGCTGATCGTCTGGATGGGCGAGTTCGGCCGCACGCCGCGCATCAACGACCGCGGCGGACGCGACCACTGGCCGCAGTGCTACACGGTGCTGATGGCTGGCGGCGGCGTCAAGCGGGGGCACGTTCACGGCGCGTCCGACCGCAGCGGCGCCTATCCCGCCGCTGATCCGGTACGGCCCGACGACCTGGCCGCGACCATGTTCCACCTGCTGGGCATCGACCCGCACACCGAGATTTTCGACCCGCTCAACCGGCCGTTCCCCATCGCCGACGGGCAACCGATCACCGGCGTGCTGGCGTAGCAACGCCGCTCGCGGTTTAGCAAGCCTACGGAGGGGCTTGCCCGCGCCGCTCCGGGTTCCAGAGCCGAAAGGCGATGTCGCCTTTCGCGGCGTCGTTCAGCCGATCCTCGGGGACCAGCGTCGGCTTGCCGCCGTCATCGTGCCCGTCGGGGCCGACCGACCAGATCACCACACCCTCATCGTCCCGCGCGTAGCGCAAAGGCTTCCCGTCGTAAAGATCGACCGGGACCGCCGGCAGATACTTCGGCACCAGGTCCGCCAGGGAAGCCGGCCAGGCGCCCGTCGCCAGCCGATAGCGTTCGGCCGCCAATGCGACGACGCTGCAACGCAGGTCGGCCATCAGGTAGTGGTACATCCGGGCCTGCGTCTGGCCGAAGGCATGCGCCGCTTCCTTGAACTTCGGCACTTGCTGTTCGACGGGCAGTTTCGCCCACTCCACTGCGTCGGTCGCGGCGCGTAGATCGTCCCGCTGGGCTACCTTGATCTTTCCAGCCCAGAGCCAGCGTTCCAGACCGGCCAGCGGTGTATCCTGCAACCGGTAAGGGTTGTTCGGCATCACCCAGCCGTGACGCACGAAGTCGGGATCGCCGCTGTCCAGCCGGCGGATAAATTCGAGCAGAAAAGCCCGGTCCTCGGTGCGCGCGGCCAGCAGCCAGGGAGTCTTCTCCTCGGCGCTCAGGTCCTCCTGGGTCGCTGCCAGTGCCTCGCCGCTGCACGTCGCGTTCTGGGCGAGGATGCGGCGCAGGCTAGCGCAGTGCCAGGGGACGGCGTCGATGCGGCGGCCGTCGGTGATGCCGCGCAGGTCGTTGCCTCCGGAGCGGCCGACGCCCAAGATTGCGCGGGCGGCTTGCAGTGCCTCGTCGCCCTGTCCCGTTTGGGCCAGCAGGGCAGCATCCAGCCAGAGCAGTTGCAACACCTTGGTGACTGCGGCGAAGTTCGGGGCATCGTCGGGCCACCCCGTCGGTGTGACGGGCCAGTCCGGCCAGCGACCCTGCTTGCAGCCCGCGAGTTTGCGTGCTTCCGGCCTCGCCCTGGAACTCTTCTCCAACTCGGCGGCTAGCGCCGCCTGCTCCTCCGCGTTCAACTTGCGTGCAGGCGTGCGGTCGGTCTCGATCCACCGGGCCAACTGCTCGGTTGGCCAGTTCTGGGGCACCTGCTCCGCCGCCTGCTTGACCAGCAGTGCGGCATTCTCCGCGTCGGGCAGCGGTTTGCGTTTCGCGTGCAACGACTTCCATTGCCAGTCACTGCCCTGCTCCTTTTCGTCGATGGCGTCGATGGCCTCTTCCAGCTGCTTGCTGCCGTAGCCGCGATAGATGAGCGACGCGCAAAAGCCCACGAACAGCACCACACAGCCAAGGACCAGCGCCCACTTCAGCAAGCGCAGGCCCCAGCGCAGCGGACGGACAATCAACCAGAGCTTGAGCGTGCGTGCCAGTTGGCCCGTCGCCGACGGCCCGGCGGGCTTTGCTTCCGGGGCTGCTTCTTCTTCCTTCGGTTTCGGATTCAGCAGTTGCTGGCGGATGGTGGCGAAATACTTGGCCCGGTTGCGTTGCAGGGCCTGCGCCTTCTGCACGAAGCCGATGTTGTTGGCATGTTTTTGAATGAAGGCGATCACGTCCGGATGAAAGGCCGGGTTCACCTTCCAGTCGGGTGTGTCCTTGGAGTCGATCAGCGCTGACACCTGGGATTCGAGCAACCGCAGCACTTCCTCGCGGCTCAACTCTTTCGGAATCGGCGCCAGCCAGGGTTGGTCCCGATACTTCGTTTCCTCGTCGGGCTCCGGCGGCTTGGGCGGCAGCGGCGGCAGCGGAGCGGTTTCCGTCGCATGCTTGGCCAACACTTGTCGGGCTTGCTCGACCTGCTCCTCAGCCACTTGCAGCTGGATGCTGCCGGTAGCGTGCTCGCGCACCCAGTCGTGGGCCACGTCGAAGTCGTAAGCGATGCAGGCCGGCGCGCCGCCGTTCTCCAGCAGGGCCTGCACCCGCTGCGCCTGGTCCGCGACCCAGTACGTGGCCACCGTGACGAGCTTCGGCCCGGCCTCGGTCTCCGCGACGGCCGGCACCTCGGCATCGTCCTGAAAGCTGCGAAAGTTCGGGTCCTGCGAGCCATCGCTGCCGGTGCCACACGACCAGCAAATCTCGAAATGGTCCTCGACCTCGGCGCTGCACTTCCGACAAGTCCACATGGGTGTTGGTCCGTGGGTGATAGGCCGGCTCAAAGTAGGTCAGGCTTTCCAGCCTGACACGATTGTCAGGCTGGAAAGCCTGACCTACGGGTGTCCCAGACTGGCTTCCGTTGTCCACAGCATACGGGGCGTTTTCCGTCGGCCGCAAGCGGGTTTTCCGCCCGCCGCGCCGCGTTATCTTTGGTGGACCACTGAGCCTGATAAGGAGAGAATGTAGAAGACAAGCAGAAACCGAGTAGATAGTCTGGTGGGTCGGGCCGACCGGGAGCGGAATAATGAACCCTACAGCAGACCCCGTCTTGACGATGCCTCGCGCCCGGCGCAGCCGGTTGGTGAAACAAGTCCTGGCCTGGGGCGTCCACTTTTACACGGGACTCGGCCTGGTGGCGGCGGCGGGCATGGCCGTGCTGATCGTGCGCGGCGACCCGGCAGCCGTCCGCTGGGTCTTCGTGCTGATGCTGGTCGCGACCCTGATCGACGCCACCGACGGCACCCTGGCCAGGCTGGTGAAGGTCAAGCAGGTGCTGCCCGGCTTCGACGGCCGCCGGCTCGACGACATCATCGACTTCCTCACCTACACGGTGCTGCCCTTGTTCCTGCTCTGGCGCGTGCAAATCCTGCCAGCGGGCCAGGAAGCCTGGCTGCTGTTTCCGCTGTTAGCCAGCGCGTACGGCTTCTGCCAGGTGTCGGCCAAGACGGATGACGGCTACTTCCTCGGCTTCCCCTCGTACTGGAACCTGGTGGCCTTCTATCTCTACGTGCTGCACTTCCACGTCGCCCCCTTGCCCGGCTGGCTGGCGGTCGGCCTGCTGGTCGGCCTGGCGGTGCTGACCTTCGTGCCCAGCCGCTACCTCTACACCAGCCAGCGCGGGCCGCTGACCAAGGTAACGAATCTGCTCGCCGCCGTCTGGGTGGTGTTTCTGGCGGGCATCCTCTACCTGCTGCCCGATGGTGAAGCCCCCGCCGACGCGCGACTGGTCGGCCTGATTCTCGGTTCCCTGTTCTTCCCGCTCTACTACCTGGGCGCTTCCTGGCTCATCAGCTGTCGCCTGTGGCGCGAAGAGCGGCTTGCTCGTCCCTCGCTGCCCCGGCAGCATGCCCCGGAGAATCCCGCATGATCGTCCTCGACCACGTCAGCAAGTCCTACGACGGCGGCAAGTTCGCCGTGCAGGACGTCTCCCTCGAAGTGCCCAAGGGTCAGCTGCTGGTGCTGCTCGGCGGTTCGGGCAGCGGCAAGACCACCACGCTGAAGATGATTAACCGGCTCATCGAGCCGACCAGCGGCAAGGTGCTGGTCAACGGCAAGAACGTGCTCGAAGGCGACCCGGTGCAGCTGCGGCGCAGCATCGGCTATGTGCTGCAGGGCAGCGGCCTGTTCCCGCACATGACCGTGGCGGAGAACATCGCCGTGGTGCCGAGGCTGCTGCACTGGTCGGCCGAGAAGATTTCCAAGCGCGTCGATGAACTGCTCGACCTGGTCCACCTGCCGGCGGCACAGTACCGGGACCGGCTGCCGCGCCAGCTTTCGGGCGGCCAGCAACAGCGTGTCGGTTTCGCGCGAGCCCTGGCCGTGGGGCCGAGCGTCATGCTGCTCGACGAACCGTTCGGCGCGCTCGACCCCGTGACCCGCGACGAGCTGCGCATCGAGTTTCAGAACATCCGTAAGCAACTCGGCCTGACCGCCGTCATGGTCACGCACGACATGACCGAGGCCCTGCTGACCGCCGACCTGATCGCCGTCATGAACCACGGCAAGCTGCTGCAAGTCGGCTCCCCGCACCAGCTGCTGACCAACCCGGTGGATGACTTCGTCGGCGCGCTGCTGAGCAGCCCGAAGAAGCAAGCCGAACAACTCGAAGCCCTGGTCGGGGCCAGTGTCTGAGTACCACCTCGTTCCCAGGCTCCGCCTGGGAACGCACCGCGCGAGGCTCCACCTCGCGCGAGAATAGCATCCGGAAACTACGTTCTGTTTCTGTCCGCGGGCCAAGCCGCTGACACTTCCGCGAGGCAGAGCCTCGCGCCGTGCGTTCCCAGGCCGAGCCTGGGAACGAGGAGAAACCATGCTCGAACAACTGATGCTCTGTCTCGAAAAGCTGCCCGCCTATCTCGGCGGCCACATGTTGTTGTCCGCCGCCGCGCTGGCCGTGGGCCTGGCCATCAGCCTGCCCGTGGGCATCTACGCCAGCCAGCGGCCCCGCCTGGCCGAAGTCGTATTGGGCATCGCCGGCATTATCCAGACGGTACCCAGCCTGGCATTGCTGGCCCTGATGGTGCCACTGCTGGGCGGCATGATCGGCTTCGTCCCCGCGTTCATTGCCCTGACGCTCTACAGCATCCTGCCAGCGCTCTCGAATACCATCACCGGCATTCGCGGCGTCGATCCCGCGCTGGCCGAAGCGGCCCGCGGCCTGGGCATGAACGACCGACAGAAACTCTTCCGCGTGGAATTGCCGCTGGCAGCGCCGGTCATCATCTCGGGCATCCGCACCGCGACCGTCTTGGTGGTGGGCACGGCGACGCTGGTCACACCGGTCGGCGGCACCAGCCTGGGCAACTACATCTTCCAGGGGCTGGACACCGGCAACCAGGTCGGCGTGGTCTTCGGCTGCGTGGTTACGGCCCTGCTCGCCGTGGCGATGGACCAGCTGATTCGCCTGCTCGAAAGCTCGGCTCAGCAGCGCAAGCCCAACCGGGCCTGGGCGGCGCTCGGCGGCTTGATGCTCCTCGTCCTCGGCAGCCTCTACGAACCGATGGCCGTCGCCCTGACTCCGCAGAACGGCCAGCGCGCCGTGGTCGGCAACCTCCAGTTCACCGAGCAGCACATCCTGGGTGAGGTGCTGGCCGAACGCATCCGTGACGCCGGCATCCCCGTAAAGGTCCGGCGCGGCCTGGCGGAGAACGTGCAGTTCCAGGCGCTGTGCGATGGCAGCGTCGATGTCTGCGTCGAGTACACCGGCAACATCTGGGCACGGGAAATGAAAGAACGCGGGTTCCTGGAACGAGACGAAATGTTCAAGAAAATTAGCCAGTGGCTGCACGACCGGCACGGCGTCGAATGCCTGGGCAAGCTCGGCTTCGAGAACGCTTACGCCCTAGCTGTGCCGGAAGCACTTGCCCAGCAGATGGGATTGACGAAGATTGGCGACCTGAAAGAACACGCCCCTACCTGGGAGATCGCCGGGGACAGTCAACTCTTCGATCCGCGTCCGGAATGGGTCGCCGTGAAGGATAAATACAAGCTGGAGTTCAAGAAGGAGCGTACCTTGAACCCGGCCCTGATGTACGACATCGTGGGCCAAAAAGACGTGCAAGTGATCGCCGCCTACACCAGCGACGGCCGCATCCGCGCCAAGAACCTTCGCCTCCTGCAAGACCCCGAAAAGGCTTTCCCACCTTACGACGCCATCCTGCTGCTGTCGCGCCGGGCCGCCGCCCGTCCGGAACTGGTGGAATCGCTGAAACCGCTGCTCGGCGCTATTGACCTCGAAAAGATGCAGCAGGCCAACTTGCGGGTGGATGTGGAGCATCAGCCGGCCGAGAGGGCAGCGCGGGAACTGGCGGGGAAGCTGAAAGCGGCTCCCAAGTAGTCCGTTACTGGGCGACGAAAACAACCTGGCTGTTCATCTTAGGCGGCCTCGGCTGCTACCGGCCGAGGCCCGTTCACGGGCCTTGCCGCGCCAGCGGTGCAGGCCCGTCGTTTATGGCTGGTTTTGGCTTGAGACCGCAGCGATGCCACCACTCCACTGCCAGCCAGAGTAGTACTACCGTCCCAAATGATGCCGCGATGCTAATCACCGCAGGAATATGGACAGTTTCCTGATAGTGGGCCGAAGTCATCTGGATTTGCAATGACGCGACCGCTCCCAGCATCATCGGAACCAGCGCGAGCAACCCGATCGCGGCGACCATTGTCGGCCAGCCCGGCCGACGAGCGATGCGAATAATCAGCCTGAACGATACAACGAAGCAGGCCAAGTACAAGGCGGCGGTCGTCAAGAAGATCAACTCGCCGTTTTCCTTGTACATGCCCCAATCGAACCAGTGCGGCTTGATGTAGCGAACCGACGCTACGGTCATCTGCATGCTCCTTCGCCGAGTTTGAGATTGAAGACGCCCTCGAAGTCGGGCAGGTCGCCGTCCATCGGGAGCGGTCTTCGGCGGGTGGCACGTCCCTCGGTACGCCGAGGGCGCGCGAGCGACGGGCTACCCGCCGGCTGTGAAGATGTTGCGAGGTTCCGCACACCCTTGGAGTACCGAGGGACGTGGCACCGAGCCGGAAACCCGGATGGCGGCCCCGGTCGGCTTCAGCCGTTGGCTAGCGACCGCCTTCCAGGTACCAGTGTTCAAATTCTCCATACTCGTCGATCTGCCAACCGCGGTCTTCCCAGCCGGCTTCCGGAGTTAGCATCAGGTAGCGAAATGCGAAGTCATATTTCGGTTTGCCGCCCTGCGTTCGTACCACGCACGAGCGTTTGCCGCCGATCAGCGGAAAGAGCTGGGCTCCGTACACAAGTATTCCATCATCGCGATGATTCGACGAGCCAACAAAACCTTCCCACGTCAAAGCATACGGATTAGCGCGCGGCACGATCGAGCGAACGTCCGTGCAATGGATCGTCCGAGCGTCACCGCATAGCTCAAGAGGCAGCTGTGTGACTTGCCGTAGACTGTCAAGGAGATAAACGCGAGCCTCGTGCAGGTCGGAACCTGCGAGCGTCTCGGCGATCTGCGCATCGAAGACCTGTTTCACGTTTGCGATTCGCCAACGGACAAGCTCAGCAGCGGCGAAGCCGAGTGAGCTAGGAATTCCAGAAACGCTACATACCCCCGCCATCTACTGCGGCGTCTGGATAACCATCGTGGCCTCTTGGGAAGGACGTGCCACGCAGCCGATGGCATTGTAGCACGGTTGAGGCGCACACAAGCCGGCTCGCCACCCCGCTTTTTCCGAACTAGCCCCTCGACCCACCCCCGCCGCGCGGAGATAATTCGGAAACTTCCAAAAGCTATGGTTCGCTGCCGCCCCGCTGCCCACCGGGTCGTTCAGAACATTCCCGAGGAGTATCGTCGATGCGAAGTAAGTTTGCCCTGGTCCCCCTCCTGTTGATTTCGTTGGCACTGCTGCTGGCCGTGTCGTCGCCCACCACGGCCCAGAAGGAGAAGGCCATTCCGCACGGGCAGGACCGGCCGCCCGGCCCGGCGCTGCCCCCGGCCGAGGCGCTCAAGAAGATGACGGTGCCCGATGGCTTTTCCGTCGAACTGGTCGCCAGCGAGCCCGATATCGTCAACCCGGTGGCCATGACCATCGACGAGCGCGGCCGGTTCTGGATCACCGAGAGCCTGGAGTATCCGCGGCGCTCGGCCGGCGTCGGCAAGGACCGCCTCAAGGTGCTCGAAGACACCGACGGCGATGGTAAGCTCGACAAGGTGACGATCTTCGCCGAAGGGCTGAACATTCCTTCGGGCGTCGCCGTCGGCGCGGGCGGCGTCTGGGTGGCCAACGCTCCGGACATCCTCTTCTACAAGATCGGCGCGGACGGCAAGGCCGAGGGCAAGCCCGAAGTGGTCGTCACCGGCTTCGGCCGGCTCGATACGCACGAACTGCCCAACTCGCTCACCTGGGGGCCGGACGGCTGGCTCTATGGCCTGAACGGTGTGTTCAACCCCAGCGTGGTCAAGAGCAACAACGGCAAGGAATATCGCTTCACGTGCGCGCTGTTCCGCATCCACCCCAAGACGCGCGAGTTCCAGCTGTTCGCCGAAGGCACGAGCAACCCGTGGGGCGTGGCCTGGGATCACGAGGGCAGCGCGTTTCTGAGCGCCTGCGTGATCGACCACCTCTGGCACCTGGTCGAAACCGGCTATTATCACCGCCAGGGCGGCGCTTACCCGCCCCACACCTGGAAGCTCGGCTCCATCGTCAAGCACAAGCACCAGAAGGCCGCCTACTGCGGGATTCATTACTTCGACAGCGATGCGTATCCCGCCGAGTATCGCGACAAGCTTTACATGGGCAACATTCACGGCAACTGCATCAACTGCGACGAATTGACGCGCGACGGTTCGACTTACTTCGGCAAACTGCGGCCTGATTTTCTGTCGGCGAACGATTCGTGGTTTATGCCGGTGGTGCAGAAGACCGGGCCGGACGGCTGCCTGTACGTCCTCGACTGGTACGACCGCTATCACTGCTACCAGGACGCGAACCGCGATCCGGCGGGCATCGACCGGCTGCACGGCCGGCTCTATCGCGTGCGCTACAAGGACACACCGCGCGCCCCGAAGTTCGACCTGGCGAAAGAAACCGACGACCAGCTCATTCAGCGGCTGCACAGCAAAAACGTCTACTTCCGCGACCTGGCCCAGCGGCTGCTCTGGGAACGCAACAACGCCGCGACCAACCTGAAGCTTCAGCAACTGGTGCTGAACGATGAGGCCCCGCGTAAGACCCGCTTGCACGCGCTCTGGGCGCTGGTCGGCACGGGCAAGCTGGAGCCGGCTTTCCATCAGCAGTTGCTGGTGCACAAGGATGCGGGCTTCCGCGCCTGGGGCGTGCGCGCCGCGGGCAACTTCGGCAAGGTCGATGCGGGCGTGCGCGACAAGGTCGTCAGCCTGGCGACGGACCCGTCGCCCGATGTGCAATTGCAGGTAGCCATCGCGGCCCGCAAGCTCGACGGCGTGGAGCCTGCGCCGCTGCTGGCGAAGGTGCTGACCGCCTGCGGCGACGACAAGGTGATTCCGAGCATCGTCTGGCAGAACCTGCACCCGCTGCTCGAAGAGCGCGGCGAACATTTCCTCAAGCTGGTGGAACAGGCTGACCCGAAGACCGCGGCGAACCTGACCGGCCTGATGCCGCGCGTCATCGAACGAGTGCTGGCCGCCAAGCAGGCCGACCCCGCCGTGGTGGTGGCGCTGTTCGCCCTGTTGGCGGACGGCAAGCACGCCAATCCGAAGGCAGCCCAGCAATGCCTGGCCACGCTGGCGGGCAAGGTGCAGAGCGGCGAACTACAGGGCGCAACGCTCACCGGTCTGCGCGACAAGTTGCAGCCCGTGGTCAAGGGCCTGTCCGCCAAGCCCGATCATCCGCTCTGCCTGGATGCCGCCTGTCTGGCAGCCACGCTCAAGGATACGTCCGCGTTCCCGATGGTGCGTGAAGCCTTCACCGCGAAGAGCAAGTCCGAAGCCGAACGGCTGCGGGCGCTCGACGCCCTGATCGCAGGCGGCGACGCCGAACTGCTCGAAAGTTTGAAGAGTTTCCTGGCAGACGCCAAGGCGACGACGCCGACCTTTCGCGGCCTGGTGCTGGGCTCGCTGGGCAAGCTCGACCATCCGCACCTCGCGGTGATCGTGCTCGACCATTATCCGAAGATGGAAGCCGAGTTGCAGCCCAAGGCGATCGAACTGCTGACGCAGCGCGTTCACTGGAGCAAGGCGCTGCTGGCGGCGGTCGGCCAGAAGAAGGTTTCGCCGAACGCGCTCAACGTCAACCAGATTCGCAAGCTGATGACCTCGAAGGATGAGGAACTCATCAAGCAGGTGAAAGCGACCTGGGGCACGCTGCGCGAGGACCGCAACCCCGAACGGGAGAAAGTGGTGGCCGAGATGCGCGATCATTTGAAGAAGACGCCGGGCGATCCACTGAAGGGCATCGCGGTCTTCAAGAACGTCTGCGCTCAGTGCCACAAGCTGCA
>JAEUIF010000881.1 GCA_016795185.1 Planctomycetia bacterium
TTCGGGGTAGGCTGCTTCATCACAATCTTGAACCCAGGGTGCGCTGCGCGACCCTGGGCTGTGGAGTACAACCGCTTCGCGGTAAAGAACCGCGGATGCGGAACTGAGATCGTCCCATGAAGATCGGCTTGCTCGCCCTGAGCGGCATCCGGGCGTACGACCCGGAATTGCTCCGACTCGGCCTGACGTTGCCCGGCGTGCTGGAGCGCGGCCGGGTGGTCGCCTCGTTGCCCAGCCTGGGCCTGCTCTACCTGGCGGCCTGCACGCCGTCGGGCCACCAGGTCCGCTACTTCGAGACCGAATCCGACCGCAGCATTCCCGATGAACTCTTCACCTGCGACCTGGTGGCCATCAACACCTTCTCGGCCCAGGCACTGGAAGCCTACGCGATCTCGGACCGCCTGCGCGCCGCCGGCGTACGGACCGCGCTGGGCGGGCTGCACGTGTCCGCCCTGCCCGACGAAGCGCTGGCCCACGCGGATTTCGTGGTGATCGGCGAGGGCGAGAACGTCTGGCCGATCCTGGTCCGCGCGGTCACGCGCGGCACCACCCAGCGGCTTTGGAACGCCGCCGACTATCCGCCGGTCGATGCCCGCTGGCTGCCGGTGCCGCGCTACGACCTGCTCGGCAGCCATGCGTACCAGCGCTTCCCGGTGCAGACCACGCGCGGCTGCCCGTGGCGCTGCGACTTCTGCGCCTCGAACGTCATGCTCCAGCAACCCTACCGCAAACGGCCGGTGGCCGAGGTGGTGCGCGACATCCGCGCCGTGCTGCGCCTGCGCAAACGGCCCTTCATCGAGTTCGCCGACGACAACACCTTCGTGGACAAGGACTGGGGCAAGGAACTCTGCCGGCAGCTGATCCCGCTGCGCGTCAAGTGGTTCACCGAGACCGATCTCTCGGTCGCGGACGATACCGAGCTGTTGCAACTGATGCGGCAAGCCCGTTGCCGGCAGGTACTGATCGGCCTGGAAAGCCCGGATGCCACCGCCCTGGACGGCATCGAACTCAAGGCGAACTTCAAGCGCAAGCGGGCCGGCGGCGCGCTCGACGCTGTCCGCCGCATCCAGGCGCACGGCATCACGGTCAACGGTTGCTTCATCCTCGGCCTGGACCGCCACACGCCCGACATCTTCGAGCAGGTCTGGGAATTCGCCCAGCAAGCCAACCTCTACGACGTGCAGCTGACGGTCCTGACGCCGTTCCCCGGCACCCCGCTCCACGACCGCCTGCTGGCGGAAGGCCGCATCCTGCAACCGGGCCGCTGGGACCTGTGTACGCTCTTCGACGTGAACTTTCAGCCGCGCCACATGACGGTAGAAGAACTGCGCCAGGGCCTCTACTGGCTGACCGAGCGACTCTACACCGACGATGCCCAGCGCCAGCGCCGCCTACCCTTCTTCGAGAATCTCTGGAAGCAGCACGATGAGGAACTGACGCCCGAGCAGTTTCTCGCCGGTATCTGAGCGACACCCGCCGCGCCTCGCAGACGAAGTCAATGGCAGCCAGCCTGCTCACAAGGTAGGATGCGAGGAAGGAGGCACCCATGATCGAATTGACCGACCAACAACTGCAAGACCTCGAACACCCCGAAGCGACTCCGCCGCGCGTCGTGAATCCCCGGACGCAAGAAACGTTCGTGCTGCTTCGTGTCGAAGAGTACGAGCGCCTCAAGGAAGTCGAGTACGACGACAGCCCCTGGACCAGCGAGGAACGCCATGCCCTGGCCTGGGAAGCAGGGAAGCACGCCGGTTGGGAAGAAATGGATGAGTACGACGATATCCCGGAGAAGCCATGAACCGAGGCGACGTGGTGCTCGTCCGGTTCCCGCATCCGTCGGGGGCGCGCGGCAAGAAACGGCCTGCCGTCGTCGTGCAGGCCGATGCCTATGCGGCTGCCGTCCGGACGCTCGTCGTGGCCGAAGTCACGAAGAACCTGGGACTGGCCGCCGATCCCGCCTGTCTGTTCGTTGAGGTCAGCACGCCGGAAGGAAGAGCCACGGGGCTGCTGCGCGATTCGGTGGTGTCCTGTCTGTTGCTCGCGACCGTGGATGCCAACCACGTGACCC
>JAEUIF010000914.1 GCA_016795185.1 Planctomycetia bacterium
GTCTCCGCCATACTCCCCCCCGGGCCGCTCAACCAAACCAACCCCGCGGGGGGGGGTGGCCCACCCAAACCGTTGGCCCCGCCCCCCGCGGCTCCGGCATCAGCGGTTGTCGGAGTTACCCGGCCCGAAGGCCCGGCGGTAGTAGGAATTGATGGTCGATTGCAGTTCCGACCAGTACCGGCTGCGCGACAGCCGTTCGAGCTGGTTGGTCAACTGCGACATCTGCTCGCTCGACGCTTCCGCGAACGAAACGTTGGCGCGGCGGAGCAGCGGATCGTCGCGCAGCGCCCAGAGCGGAATCGCCGTGCCCGGTTCCAGGTAGCGGCCCGACAGCTGGATGCCCAGGACTTGATGAGTTTCCAGGTCGAGCAGCGCCCCGCCGGCCGACTGGCCCAGCATGGCGCAGTCGTGCCGTAGCAGTTGCACGTCGCGGAACTGGAACGAACCGCGCAGCACGCCCGGCTGCACGCGCTTCACGTTGTACACATCGCGGAAGACGCGCGACAGCTTTTCCGGCTCGTTACGGCGCGCATCGCGCACCGGATAGCCGACCAGGTAGACCGGACGGCCTTCGAGATTGGCCGGGGCCTGAGCCGCCAGCGCCAGCGGGGTCGGCGCGCCGCCATTCGGCTGGGGCGGTTCAACTTCCAGCAGGGCGAGGTCATAGCGGTCGTGGACGCCGATGACGCCGCGCACCTGGTAGCCGGCGGTCGCCACCTGCTGATACTGCGAACGATAGTTCATCCAGGCCGTGATGCCGGGACGAAACTGCCATTGCTGCTCGCCGCGTTGCTCGATGAAGAACTCGGCGGTGCGCCGGGTAGTCAGCAGGGCCGTCTCGCTCACCAGGAAGCCGGTGCCGGCCCAGTCGAGGTCGGGGTGGCCGTACATCTCCAGGCGGCCGACGCCGCTCTGCACCAGTTCGATGTCCTCGCGCTGATCTTCGAGCAGGTTCCAAACTGGCGGCACGGCAGCCAACCGGCCGCTGCTGACGAGCACGCTCGGCCGGGCGTAGAACAGCAGGACGCATTCCAGACCGAGAATCTCGGTCGGCGTCAGGTCGGGGTTCTGCGTTTGGATGGTCTTTTCCAGTGCCGCAGCGCCGTGCTCCAGCAACACGCCCAGCGCTTCGCGCTGCTGACCACGGTCGGGTTCGCCCGCCGTGCGGCCGAACTCAGCGACTGTCACGGACGATTCCCCTTCCTCGGGCGCGCCGTTCGCGCCTTCCTGCAAGGTGCGCCGCACCACGGCGCGCAGGTGGGCCGGTTCCTCCCAGCCGCGCAGTTCCTGGCGATCCTGGCGGACGATATGCAGCACATCGTCGAGCCGGTCGGCGAAGAACTCGCGGGTCCGTTGAACCACCAGTTGTTTTCCATCCATTGTCAGAGCCCTCCTGTGTTGAAATACCTGGGGACGCCGGCATGGCGGCCCACCGATGCAAGCGGATCGGCGCATCCCAATGGTCTGCGGCATGCAGGGTGGAGAGTAGTGCGGCGTCCTTTGTCGGAGGACGGGCTCCCTGCGGCTACGACAGGCGGGCGAGCTCTCCAAGAGCGAAGAAACCTCCGGCAGTCCTCATCAAAGGAGTGCGGAGGCGCAGGAAAGTGCAAGGGGCTGACGCACGGTCAGCGGTTACGGATGCGCCCGAGCCTTCCTGTGCTGCGGTTCCCTTCATGGGAATCGTCGATCCAGCCTTGGCCCCTTGTTCGGTCGCGGATCATGGTACAATCGGTAGCGGGGTTGTCAAGCGTTCCCGGCGATTTTGCGCGCCGCCGCGCGGCCGCGGCGACGGCGAATCGCGTGGGAAAATTCTTGACAACCAGGGTGCGCAGTCTAAATTCAATACCTGACCAATACTCCGACAACCAATTGCCATTCAGCACCATCCCGCGCGGCCGTCATCCGGTTCGCAGGATGAAAAGGGAGAGTAATCCATGGCGTCGCAACCACGCCGCAAGCGCCTGGAAGTGGAAGACGTCGGCGACGTAACCGTGGTCAACTTCACCGACCGCAAGATCCTCGACGAACAGAACATCCAGCTGATCGGCGAACAGCTCTTCAGCCTGGTCGATGAATCCGGCCGGAAGAAAATCCTGCTGAACTTCGGCAACGTCGAATACTTGTCGAGCGCCGCGCTGGGCAAGCTTATCACCCTGAACAAAAAGTTG
>JAEUIF010000987.1 GCA_016795185.1 Planctomycetia bacterium
AGGTCACGCAGGAAGAGTACGAGAAGGTCCAGGGCGTGAACCCTAGTTCTTTTTCAGCGACCGGCGCCGACCGCAAAGCCGTGAATGGAATGAATACCCTTCGCTTTCCGGTGGAGCGAGTGTCCTGGGAAGACGCAATCAAGTTCTGCGAGCGGCTCTCGAACCTGGCGGACGAAAAGCTCCTGGGACGAACCTACCGTTTGCCGACGGAAGCGGAGTGGGAATACGCCTGTCGGGCCGGCGGCAAGGAGGCGACTCCGTTTTCGTTCGGCTCCGCGCTGTCATCGCTCCAGGCGAACTTGGACGGTCGGCAGCCGTATCGAGCGGCGATCGGCAATAGTCCACAACGGCCGATGCCAGTCGGCTCGTATGCACCAAATGCTCTTGGCTTGTTCGATATGCACGGCAACGTCTGGGAATGGACTGCTGACTGGTATGACAAGGATGCGTACCTGAAGCCTCCATTCCGCAATCCGGCTGGCCCGGCGAACGGCAGCTTTCGTATCCTACGCGGCGGCTCCTGGCAAGACCCCGGCAAGGATTGCCGGTCGGCGGTTCGCCATCATAGTCTGCCGACCTTTCAAAATCGCGCCTACGGCTTTCGAGTTGTCCTAGACACCAGGGGTGGGAATTAGCCAATGGAACTCAGGGCAGCAGGCGGACTAGATTCTAAACAAGCGAAGTTCCCAGCTTATTTCGCAGGCAATTGAGCACTCTTCGACGACGCACCGAGTCCTTGGACTCATTACGGAGTCGATGGTGAGCAGCGGACTCGTTGTGGACTTGATCGCCTCCTTTGGCCTGCTCTGTCCCCGTTGCCGCGGTGGGTCGGAGCGTCCGGACTCCGACTTCACGGTTCACCGCTCAACAGCGCAAGACGTCGAGCATCCGGAAGAACACTCCTTGCCACAGGTTCCAGGACAGCAGCCGATACACCAGCCGCCGACTCGTGCGAATGATCTGACAGGGTAGCCGCAGGAAGGCATTCAACAAAGGTCTTGAACTCAAGCCCCAACAGCCAGCGCTTCTCGGCCCGGTGCTGCTCCTGCCACCGTCCCGGCTCCTCGGGCAGCTGTAGCGCCCACCAGGCTTTCAGGTCCCAGGCCAAGGCCGCCATCACCATGTACGCCCAGTTGCTCACCAGATTGTCCACCGGCGCCCGCAGTGCCCGCACCCCGCTCTGTAGCTGCGCCAGCAAGTTCTCCTGGTGACAGCGGTCGTTGGCCGAGAACACCAGTTCGTCCGATTCGCTCACCCAATCGTTGGTCAGGTAAAAGCAGTAACGCACGTCGTCGAACAGGTGGCGCTCGCCCTTTTCGACTGACAGGTGCTTGCGCACCACGATCAGGCGGTACTCCTGCCGGCAGGCCGTGGGCCGATAGTTGAACTCGGCCACCGGCTCCGAGACCAGTTTGCTGTTCTCGTACTCCCGGCGCACGACGACGGCTTCCTTGACCTGGTCCGGCCGCTGGCGGGGTTGCGTCTGCACGACGTAGCGCGGCGGTCGCGCCAGGGGCTGCCAGACCCGCTCCGGCAGCGTTTCAGCCAGCGCCTGGACGATGGGCTTGGCTTCGTAGCCGAACAGGAACCGCACGCGCCGGTCGGTCGTCCAGCGATCCAGGTGCTCGGTCTGCGAGAACTGTGTGTCGCCGCGCAGCAGCACTTGCTGGAAGCCGCCCCGGCAGCAGACGGCCAGCGCCCGATCCACTGTGGCGGCCGCGCCTTCGGCGGAAGGACGGTTGCCGGAGCGGTTGACCAGGCCCAGCACTGCGCCCGTGTTGGCCAAGGTCAGGACCAAGGCGTGATAGCCCCAGGTGCCGTCGTAGGCGATGTCCATGCCTTGCTTGCACTGGCCGGTGGTCTCGACCAAGCAGCCGTCCAGGTCGATCCGAGCCTGGCGGAAGAACGCCGCGGGCTGCCGCGCCCAGACGCCGACGCGCACGTCGTGGACGAGGTCCTGCAAGCGACGGATGCTCGGCTCCGTGAAGCGCGGCAGAAGTCGCCGGCGGTGGTGGGATCGGGGAGGCGGCGGGAGGGCCCAAGGCATCGAGGATGATTTCATCCTGGCGGCGCAGTTCCAGGTCTTGCAGACAGGTGCCGTCGCACAGGGCGTTATAGGCAGCCGCGGGCGCGGTCGGCGATCTCCTATTGGATCCTGCTGGCCGTGAACATCGGACGGTGACAACCTTGCAGGTTCGACTTGTCCAGCCGGCCTTGGAGGCGCTGCTGGCGACGGGCCAATGGTTGGCGCATCTTGATTTTCACTGGAAATCCCTTCGGAGTTGGGCGGTTTCATGTCGGTGATAAACATGAAACCCGCGGAAAGGCGGGGGGGATTACGAGCTTTTCAGAAATCCGCCGCGAGAAAGGTCGGAAACCTCGCTGGAGTAAGGGCTAATTCCAGGGAATTACGACTGGTCCGCCAGGCAGCGCTCGACCGCACAAGCCCTGGGAGCTTGATTTCACTCGCCGAGTTCACGGACCCGTTGAGTCCACTTTCGCTCCAGTTGGCACTCCTGGTCGGCTTGGTGGCGTACTTTGTCTGGCTAGCTACATGGACCAAGTGGAAGTAGTCAGCCGCGCATCATTTCAGCGACAAGAGGTAGGCGATCAAGTCCTCGAATTCGCGCGGGCTGAGCAGTTTCTCCTGCCCATCGGGCATGATGGATGCCTTTTGCACCGACCGCTCTTCAATATCGGTCTTGGCAATACGCACGTCACGGTCCAGATTCAGGATGCGCAGCATCTTCCCTTCGTCCTTCACCAGCCCTTGCAGCACCTTGCCGTCCTTCGTGATGACGATTTCCATATCGAACCCGGTCTTGATGATCCGGGAAGGCTCCAGTACCGATTCAACCAGGTACGGCGGCTTCTGCTCCCGGCCAATGCCCTTGAGCGACGGCGCCAGTGGTGTGTCCTGGTTGATGGAAGTGTGACACTGCACGCAGGCGTTACGCTCGAAGACCATGCGCCCCTGGATTGGCCGGCGTTGCTTTTCTTCCGCCGAGAATTTTCCGAGGGCTGCCAGGGTCTGCTCGGTCAGCACTTTTTTGTCGGGATTGGGCGGGTTCAGGTCGAGCTTCTGACGTACTACGGGGTCCACGCCCAGATGGGCCAGCACCACTGCCAGTTCGTCTTTCAGAGCAGGGTCTTGCTTCATCAGTTCCGGCGCGCGCTCTACCAGAAGCGCGATCATCGCTGGTTGCTCTTTGAAGGTACGCCACCAGCGCACGGTCTCGGTGCGCACCAGGGCCTGGGGATCGGCGAGCAGTTTTTCCCAGTTCGACCGGGTCGGTTGCGCTTCGACGCGGGCCACGGTGGCCAGGTACTCGATGCGGTCCTCGGGCTTGGCCTTGGCATCGAACAACCGCGCCCAGAGTCCTGGGGCCAGTGGCGCGGCCTTGTGGCCGAAGCGACGGGCCAGCTCCTGGGCCGCGCCGCGCACCTGCGGGTTGCCGCTGTGCAGTTGGCCGCCCAATTGCTTCAGGGCGAACGGTGTCGGTCCCTCGGCCGCCAGGAACTCCAGCAGCAGCAGAGTTTCCACGGGCGAATTGATCTTGATCGCTCCTTGCTCGACTGCATCCACGAATCGCTTACCCGCGCTGGCGATAACCGCCTGCGATTGCGGCGAGCGGGCGCGGAGCAACACCAGTGCCCGCGCCGTCACGCCCGGCGTGGTATCGGCCCGGCTCGCCAGCTTTTCGACGGCAGCCACCAGCGCCTTGTCCCAGTTCATCTGAGCCAGGGTCAGCAGTAAATCGAGGTCGCGCGCTGCTGGGTCTTGCAGCCCCTTGGCGAGCGTATCCAGCGCGGCCTCCTTCGAGGGAAAGGCTTCAAAGCAGGCAATGTCCAGGGCGATCAGGCTGGTCAGACGCACGTCGGCATCCTCGGACGTCCGCAGTTGAGTGAAGGTCGTGGCATCCGCGGTCTTCGCCAGGTGCCAGGCGGCTTCATAGCGCAAATGCGCATCCTTGGCCGCACCGTGCAAGAGTGCGTCCAGCAAGGCGAGCCGAATTTGCTCCGGCTGCTGCTGGGCCAGCGCTGCTTCGACCCGTACCGCCGGGTCTTCGTCCTTCGCGAGCAGCTTCACGACCTCGGCCGTATTGGGCAGGCCATAGCGACGATGCAGATTGACCGTCAAGCGGCGAACGCGCCAGTCGGCATGTTTTGCGCCGCCGATCAGGGCAGCCTTGGCTTCCGGCGCGCCGATGCGCAACAGCGTCCACAGGGCATTCGCGGCACCCATCGGTTCCTTCGCGCCGGCAGCGTGTTCCGCCAGCGGCTTCACGCCTTCCGCGCCACGGCGCGCCAGTTCGCTCATGGCCTTTTCGCGGATCAGGTGATGCGGCGAACCCAGGGCCGAGACGGCGTAGTCGAGCTTGCTCCACTCGGCGGCGTCGAGCTTGTGCGTGACCTCCGGTTTGTCCTTGCCGGTGTACTTGATGCGCCAGATGCGGCCGGTCAGGTCGCTTTCGTCGTCGCGCCCGTACCAGTCGCTCACCAGCAGGTTGCCGTCGGGATCGACCACGATATGGCTCGGCCGGAAATGCGGATCGGCGCAACTCACGAGGTTGTCCTTGGCGACGATCTTGCCGCGAGCGTCGGGGACATAGCGATGAATCGCGCGGTTGGGGCCATCGAAGCCGTGCGCGCCCCAGTTGTCGAGCAGCAGGCTGCCCTGATAGGACTCGGGAAAGGCCGACCCAAAATAGCGGATCAGCTGGGTGCAGGCGCCGCGCGGCAGCTCGAAGCAGGGCGGTGACAGCGGATGCTCGCCGATCAGCCACTGGTTGTCCGCCGCCCCTCGGCTGTAACAGTGATAGTCCACTCCTTCGATCACCCGCACGAAGCGATTGGGATTGCCTTCGCCGTTGGACAGCAGCCAGAGCTGGCCGAACGGATCGTACTCGAAGGAATAGGGCACCCGCAGCCCCTGGACCAGGCGTTCGAGGTCGCTGCCGTCCGGCTTCATGCGGACGATGATGCCGGACCCACCCCGGCTGCCCACCTGGTTGTTTGGTCCGGAAACGTCGATCGCATGATTGCCGATGCTCAGGTAGAGCATGTCGTCCGGCCCCCATTCGACAACGAACATGCCGAACGGATTCCACGCCTTGTTCTTGTCGGTGAGCAAGGTCTGGCGGTTGGTCGCCTTGCCGTCGTCCGCGAGGTCGTAGCGATACAGGAAATTGTTGGCCGTCACCCACAGCTTGCCGTTGCGGACGGCCATGCCCATGACCGGGTCGTCGAAGCCTTCCGTCACCAGCACGCGCTGATAACCCTTCCCGTCCGGCAGCGGATCGAGCCGGATGATCGGATTCGAGAAAGGCTTCACCGGAGTGCCATTCGGTCCGTAGCGATAGGTATGGCTTTCGCTGACGTAAATCCGCCCCTTTTCGTCGAGGGTCATCGAGATCGGGTTGATGACCAGCGGCTCGGCGGCGACCAACTCGATCTCGAAACCAGGCGGCAGCGCGAAATGCTGGCGCTGCTCGGCCGGCGCTTGATGCTTGGTGATCTTCTTGTCTTGCGCCGGCGCGGCCGGTTGCAACAGGCAAACACCGCCAACCAGGGTGGCCAGCAACGACAGCAAACGCTTCATCGCGAAACTCCGAACTGAATGAAGGGTGACCAGTCGCCCGGCGCACTCACTCCCCGGCCTTCTTGATATAAATGCTCTTGAACTCCAGCGGATCGCCGTGCTGTTGCAAGCCAATCGGCCCCATTTTCGGGGTGCCCTTCCACGGGGCCTTGGCGATCACTTCGCGGCCGTTGAGTTGCACCGTCACCGACTCGCCAATCATCGTGACCAGGAAGGTATTCCATTCGCCGACCGGCTTGTCCGCGTTGACGTTGGGCGTGTACAGCTTCTTTTCCTCGTCGGTCTTGGCGCTGTTGCGGTACTCCCACATCTCACCCGAACCCATGCTCCAGGTCCAGATATTGAGCTGCCGGCCCGAACGCAAGAACACCCCGCTGTCGCCGCGGCGCGGCATCCGCCAGTCCACGCGCAACTGGAAATCGCCGAAGCCTTCCTTGGTCATCAGCGAGGCAGTCTTGCCGTCGTAGTGGAGGATGCCATCCCGCGCGACCCAGCTCTCCTTTTGCTTGTCGTCCACCTTCCAGGCGCTCAAGTCCTTGCCATCGAAGAGCGGCGTCCAGCCCTTCATGGCCACGAAGTCGGCTTCCGACGCTAGCGCCTTGCCCGGCTTGGCATCCGCCTGCACGTCGCCCAGCGCGAATTGAATGCCGTCCAGGAAATGCCGCAGCAGCTTGGGCTGCTGGAAAGTGGTGGGATTGTCGCCGAGGACCGTGTAAAAGACCCGGCCCTTGCCGTGGTTCTTGATCCAGCTGACCGGGTAATCGCGGTCGGCCCGATCAGCCATCAGGCTGGCGGGCGCCTTGCCGGCATCGACGCTCAACAGGACGTGGACCTGTTCACGGGAATAGGGCGCTGCGAACGTGTAGATGTCATCGTGGATCGTGAGTCCTTCGCCGCCGAACGCCGCCGTGAGCGGATGCTTGGCATCGTCGAGCTTGAGCGGCACGGCCTGCTGGCTGTACCAGACATGGCCGTGGTGGGTGCCGCCCAGCAACTGGTTGAATTCCGGCCAGCCCAGCGCGGTACAGGTGGCGTTGTGGAAGCCGACCAGGCCCTTGCCGCTCTCGACGAACTCGAACAGCGCTTTCTGCCGGGCCTCGTAGACCGGCTTGTCCTTTTCGATCAGGTCGCGCGGCGTCTTGAAGAGCTTACCTTCCAGATAGACGCAGGCCAGCACGATGGCGTCGAATGGCTTGAGCTTGTCCGCCGTGAAAATGGCCGGATCGCTGCTGATGGTCGCTTCAAAGGCCCCGGTCTTCTCGCCCAGGAGGGCGATGGCCTGGGCGCAATGCGCCGACGACTGATGCGGCACGAAGTGATCGCCCGACGACTTGTTGGCCAGATCCTTTTCGGCTTCGGCGAAGATCAGCACCTTGCGCGGCTGCGCCGGCTTGGCAGTGGCCGCCGCTGGCAGGGCCGCGCTGATCTTGGCCAACGCTTCTTCGCCGATGACCTTGTCCAGCGGCGAAGGGGCCGCAGTCAACAAGGCGGGGAGCAGGATGAACCAACAGGGGACGAGCGACAGCAACTTGGTCCGGCAGGCCATGAGGCGGCTCCTGAAGCCGATCTTTTCCAGGTGAATGCCCTCTGGGATCACCGCTTTAGTGCGCGGCCGCGACTGTACATCCGCGGCGGGTCGCAGGCAACGATTTTCCTGCCCGCATCACTGCCTGACCGCATCCGGCGAGTTCCCGCGACCGCCGTTTTCTCCTCTTCTCCTTGCGGACACGCCAGCATCGGCCCGCAGGGCGTACCGCGGACTCCCGGCGATGACGGTCGGATCGGTTTCGCCCTCGCCGGCCGCAGCCGCTCCATTCGGGGTAGGATCGCGGCGAACAGCTTCCGCGGCGAAGGCCGTGGTTGGTCGGGCGCTGGCCCGCGTCCACACACCGTATCCCCAGGCGTCCAACGGCTGAGTCGCCGCTCTGCCGGCACTACCGCTCCAACTCCTGCGAAAGCAGCCCACCGGTATCTCGATTGCCCTGACAACTCCTCGTCATCCAGGCGACTAATCCACCCGTCCGGTGCTGCGCGATTCGCGGCAGCGCCGACATCGCGGGTGCTCGACACGCCAACTCAATTACGACCACCAGATTCAGCCACCTCCTCCGTGGCCCGCACCTGGCGGTCGTTTCGCTTTGGTGCCGGCCGTGCGGAGGAAACTAACCTCCGGTGCCGACAATGTCACCGGGCCGAAGGGCCCGATGCAGCAGGAGAGACGGTCTGCTAATTCCCCGGAATTAGGGGAGTAAGGGAATACCGGAATACGGGAATACGGGCGTGGGCGGTTTTCGCTTGACTGAATGGGATCAGCAGGGAAGATCGGTGGTTGGCGTAATTCCCAGGAATTAGCCCACTCGTTCCCGAGAGTGCGCGGGAAATGCTTCCGACTGCGACGGAGCGCGGTAGACTGCTGCGGTCGGGGTTCGGCCGAATCCCCGCCTTGGCCTCTTGGTTCACGGAAAGCCAATGGTCGCCTCGCCCGATCCCTTACCTGGACTCGACCAATTCTGGGCCTTTCATTCCGTCGCCGCCTGTCGACGAGGCGGTCGGTCCCCCGCCACGCGCCTTCCGCTGTCGCGGCGCTGACGGCGCGTCCTTACATGCTCTCGTTTCACAGCATCCGGCGCATCATAGGTGGTACGCGCCGGTAATTGCCGACGAAAGTTGTCGAACTCTTACAGGCAGCCGGGAAGAATTAGGGGGGCGCGGACTTGCGCCGTGCTCCAAGTGCCGGCCTGCACGCCGCCGCCAGCCCGGTCAGCATCGGCCCGGTCGCCGGCGACTATCTCGGCAAGGGCCTGATGCAACTCGGCCCGCGTTTCCGGCCGCGCTGCCGGCTGCCCACGAAGGTCATCGGTCTGCTGCTGACGTTGGCGGGAAAACGCTTCGAGGTCGCCAGCCACAAGATTCGCCTGGGCGTGTCCAACGTCCGGGCGCTGCTTTCGGTACAGGGCCTCGCCGCCCAGTTCTTCACCGGGTAGACGCTCGCCTCGACGAAGATGCGCGAACCGCACAGGCAGATTTCGCCCTGGCTCTCGAAAGACGACCGGACGCTAGTTGGCAGCACGGCGTCGAAGGCGGCGTCGGCGAAGACGATGTTGGGGTTCTTGCCGCCCAATTCCAGGGCTACTTTCTTGAACAGCGGCCCGGCCGTCCGGGCAATCTTCGCGCCGGTGACCGTGCCGCCGGTGAAGGAAATGGTCAGCACGCGGGGATGCGCGACGCTAGCGCTCCCGCCTTATTCCCCAGCCCATGCACGACGTTGAAGACACCGGGCGGCAAGCCCGCCTCCTGACATAACTCGGTCAGGAGATGGGCCGTCATCGGCGTCAGTTCCGACGGCTTGGCGTCGACCGTGTTGCCGGTCGCCAGCGCCGGCGCGACCTTCGAGGTGAACAGGTACAGCGGCAGGTTCCAGGGCGAGATCAGCCCGGCGACGCCGCGCGGCTGGCGCAGCGTGTAGTTCAGCGCCAGCTGGTCGGTGCGGTATGCCTCGGAATGGCAATGCACGATCGCCGTGGCGAAGA
>JAEUIF010001014.1 GCA_016795185.1 Planctomycetia bacterium
CTGCCCCTCTCCCGCAAGGGGAGAGGGGGAAGTAGCGTTGTCCGGGTCGCGGCTAAACGAACGACGAAGAGGTCAAGGATGCAGCACACTTACCGGACCGCACGCGGCCGTTGCTTGCCCCTGGGCGTCAGCGCCATGAACGTGGCCGATGGCGTCAACTTCGCGCTGTTCTGCCGGCACGGCACCGCGGTCACGCTGGTGGTTTACCCCGAGGACGGCGGTGAACCGCTGGTTGAACTGCCGCTCGACCCGCACGTCAACCGCACGGGCGATCACTGGCACGTGGTCGTCGGTGGCTTGCCGCCCAGCTTCTGCTACGGCTGGCGGGTGGACGGTCCGCCGGGCGGCGGCCATCGCTACGACCCGCGCATCGTCCTGCTGGACCCGTCCGCCACGGCGCTGATCGGCGGCGCGGTCTGGGGCCAGTCCGGCGAATACTATCCCAGCAACGGCGACCACGGCGACCGTCCGCTGGCCACCAGTCGCCGCAGCCTGTTCTTTCGCCGCAGCTTCAACTGGCACGACGACGTGCCGCCGCTGGTCCCCGCGGAGGATTCGGTCGTCTATGAGTTGCACGTCCGTGGCTTCACCTGCGATCCGTCGTCGGGCGTGGCCGAGCCGGGCGTCTATCGCGGATTGATCGAGAAAATTCCGTACTTACAGAGCCTGGGCGTGACGGCCGTCGAGCTGCTGCCCATCCACGAGTTCGACGAATGCGATTGCCCGTTCACCAATCCGCTGACGGGCGAACGGCTGCGGAACTTCTGGGGCTACAACAGCATCGCTTTCGCTGCGCCGAAGGCGGCCTACGCAGCCAGTGGGGCGGAACACGGCCAGGTCAACGAGTTCCGCGAAATGGTGCAGGCGTTTCACAAGGCCGGCATCGAAGTCATCCTCGACGTGGTCTTCAATCACACCGGCGAGGGCGACGACCGCGGCCGGACCTGCTCGTTTCGCGGCCTGGACAACGCGCTGTACTACATGCTCGACCGCGAGGGCGGCAACTACCTGAACTTCACCGGCTGCGGCAACACGGTCAACTGCAACCATCCGGTGGTCCGCAATCTGCTGCTGACCTGCCTGCGCTACTGGGTCTCGGACATGCACGTGGACGGCCTGCGCTTCGACCTGGCGTCGATCATGGGCCGGGACCGCCACGGCAACGTGCTGCTCGAACCGCCTGTGATCGAGATGATCTCCGAGGACGGTGTGCTCAGCGGCACGAAGCTGATTGCCGAGCCCTGGGACGCGGCCGGGCTGTATCAGGTCGGGCTGTTCCCCTATGGCCAGCGCTGGTCGGAATGGAACGGCCGCTACCGCGACGACGTCCGCCGTTTCTGGCGCGGCGAACCGGGCATGGGCGGCGCGCTGGCCACCCGCCTCTGCGGCAGCGCCGACCTCTACGAAGCCTCTGGCCGCCAGCCGATCCATTCGATCAACTTCATCACCTGCCACGACGGCTTCACGCTCTGGGATCTGGTCAGCTACAACTACAAGCACAACACGGCCAACGGCGAGGACAACCGCGACGGCTGCAACGACAACCACAGCTGGAACTGCGGCGTCGAGGGCGAGACGCACGACGCCGAGATCCTCAACCTGCGGCGGCGGCAGGCCAAGAACCTGATGGCCACGCTCTTTCTGTC
>JAEUIF010001022.1 GCA_016795185.1 Planctomycetia bacterium
ATCGCTCGCCGCCTGAAGGCGGAACTACGAACAATTACGCCGGCCGTTCCGCTTCATAGGCGCGCTGGGCCTGGGCGTAGACTTCGCGCAGCGCCACGCCGTGCTGCCGCGCGATACGGGCGCAGTCCTCGTATTCGGGAGAGAACACCGGCGGGCGGCCTTCGCGCCAGCCGAGTTTGCCCTGCACCGCGCCCCAGGTGGTTTGCACCGTACATGCCTGGCGTTGCAGCTTGCTACGACTTGCCGGATAGCGGCGCACGCCGAACGTGGTGGTTTCGCGGAACAGGATTTCTTCGATTGCCGGAATTAGTGCTTCTACTGTTAGCACGCTCAAGAGCACGCCGGGGCGGTTCTTCTTCATCTGGATGGGCGTGCTGAAGACGTCGAGCGCGCCGGCTGCCAGCAGCAACTCGAAGCAGTAGCCGATGACTTCGGCCGGCAAGTCGTCGAGGTTGGTTTCCACTACCCAGATGCGGTCGGCTTCCTCGGCCGGCTGCGAGGCGACGCTCGTCGCGGCTGCCGTGCCCACTAGCAATCGGAGCAGGTTCGGTTGCTCGATGAACTCGCGGCGACCCGCGCCGTGGCCGATGCGTTCGATCGTCAGCGCCGGGCTGTCGGTCCACTGCTGGACCACGGTCGTCAGGATGGCGGCCCCCGTCGGCGTGGTTAGCTCGGACTTGATGGGCGACGATGACAGCGGCACGCCCTTGAGCAACTCCGCCGTGCCCGGCGCGGGAATGGGCATCAACCCGTGGGCGCATTTCACCATGCCGCTGCCCGTGGGCACCGATCGACTGCTGAAGCGCTCGACGCCGAGCAGGTCCAGGCCCACTGCACACCCGGCGATGTCCGCGATGCTGTCGAGCGCGCCGACCTCGTGGAAATGCACTTTCTCCAGGGGCATACCGTGCGCGGCGGCCTCGGCCTCGGCCAGCCGGCGGAAGATGCGCAGGGCCAGCGTGCGCTGCTTCTCGGTCAAGCGGCCACGTTGCAGGATGTCCTCGACCTCGGGCAGAAAGCGGTGGCTGGTTTCCTCGGGCGCTTCGATGCGCACCTGCGTTGCCCGGAAGCCGCCCTTGCGGACCCGCTCGACCTCGAAGCCGATGGGCAATTCCAGCGAGGCGATGGCCCGGCCGATGGCGTCACCATCCGCGCCGGCGTCGATCAGCGCGGCCAGGATCATGTCGCCGCTGCAACCGCTGAAGCAATCGAAATGTGCTACGCGCATGGCCTGTCCGTTCACGAGCGATGGCGGGCGATTCGTCGAGTCAACCAGAGTTCGGCGCAGAGCAAGAGAACCACGCCCAGCAGCACCGCGGGCCAGAGGTCCAATTTCCCACCGCCGTCCTGCCAGCTCAGCTTGTGGGGGTCGTCGGCATAAGTCAAGGGAAGCAATTGCCGGACGGCCTCGCGGTCCTCGGCTGTCGCCGCGGTCAGCACGGCTTCACGCGGGTCGGTCTGCACCACATAGTAAGTCGTCTGGCCGCCCGCTGCCAGGCGATAGACGCCCGGTTCGCTGCGGCCGGCTTCGACCAGCGGCGATGTGCCGGCGGGCAGTCGGCGCGACGAACCATCCGGCGCGAGCAGCACTCGCTCACCTGCGGATTCATTCGTTGGAGGCAGCAGCGGTTCGCCGGGCTGCAAGTTGAAGCTGCCGGCGCGGGTGCCGGCCAGGTAGTAGACCAGTTCGTGAATCAGCGGCGCGAACGCGGGCAAGTCGGGCAGGTTGCTCCGCCAGGAGTTGTCCAGCGGCACCACCGACAGCAGCACCCGACCGCCCCGCAGCGGCTTCTCGACGAACAGCGGATCGCCGTTGCCGAGCAGGCCGGCTGACTGGCCGCCCTGGACCTTCCACCAGCGGCGGAAGCGCGCTTCGCTCAAACCGCCGACCGTGCCTTCCCGGAACAGTTCCAGCGCCGGGTGGAAAAAGCTTTCGGGCCGGGGGCGCACCGCATCCTTCGGTTCCAGCTCCGCGCCGGAAACGCGGTCGAGCGTCGCCGGCAGCCAGCCACGCCCGCCGGCATGCAGCACGCTGTTGTAGTGCGTGCGGTCGGCCCGTTCGCCCAGCGTTATCAGCAGTCCACCGCCGCGCGCCAGGAACGCCGTCAGGGCTTCTTGCTGCGCCGGCGTCAATCGGGCGACATTGCACAGCACGACGACGCGCGGCGAACCGCGTTCGTCTTTGCTCAGCGACTGCGTTAGCAATTCAGGGGTGAAGTCGCGGATGCCAACCGAGCGCACCACGGCGGCGGGTTGCGGATCGCGTGCGGGGGCCAGGGCGTCGCGCAGGAAATCGCTGCCGCGCTGACCGTCGGCGCGCGGCGGGTTCGCCTCATCGCCATCGACCAGCAGCACGGGCAGCGCGGGCACGACTTCGAGGGCGAAGTCGGCCCGGTTGTCCGCCGGCAGCCAGTCCTTGACGACGTAACCGGCGGGTCGCTGTTCGGGCGGTGGGTCCGGTTCGACGATCAGGGAAACCAGGTGTGAGCCGAGTTCGCTGAAGCGCTGGCGAAAGTCGAGCGCGATGCGGCCATCCTTGTCGAGCGCGGCGGCGGGCAGCTTCAAGTCCTCGGCGGGCTGGCCGTCGATCTCGATTCGCAGGCGAAACGGCGGCGCGAACTCCGTCTGGCCAGTTACTTGTAAGCCGGCCCGAAACTGCACGCTCTGGCCGCGCGCCGCCACCGCGCGACCGGCGCGCAACGGCGTGACGGACCAGTTGGGCGGCTGTTCGGGCCGTTGCGGTGAGACGTTGACGATGCGCAGTTCCGGTAACTGCCCGCGCTGTTCACGCCAGCGAGCAGCCAGCAAGCGCCAGCGGAGCAACGTCTGCTCATCGCTCCAGCCGAAACGCTGGCCGTCCGTGAGGATGACCACGCGGCGCTCCGCGCGCTGGCCGCGCGCGAGTGCCGTTAGCGCTGCTTGCACGGCGGCTGGCATGTCGGCGGTGCCGGCGGGCGGCGGCAGGTGTTGCAGCGCTTGCCGGGCGCGGCTGACATCCTGTGTCACCTCGCCGAGCAACGGTTGGGGTTGCTGCCGGGCGAGCCAGAGCGTGACACCGTCGCCGGACTGCAATTCATCGAGCAGCGCCAGCGCCAGACGCTGCGCGGCCTGCTGGGCGGTGCCCTCGCCCTGACGGCAGGCCATGCTGGCCGAACCGTCGATGACGATGGCCAGGTCGCGGTTCGGTCGTTCGCCGAGACGGGCGGCCAGCGGGCCGACGAACTCACCCTCGACGAATGGCGCGGCCAGGCCCAGCACCAGCACGGCGATGAGCAGCATCCGCAGGAGCATGAGCAGCAGCTGTTCGAGTTGCAAGCGGCGGCGCGTCGTCTCGCCGACGCGCAGGAAGCGCATCGCGCCCCAGTCCACCACGTCATAGCGGCGGCGGTTGAGCAGATGGATCAGCGGCGGCAGCACGACTGCCCCGAGGCCCAGCAGCATCCAGAGGTTCATTCCGAATGGCATGGTTCAACGCCGCGTCTGGCGTTTCTTGAGGTCGGGTGCCATGCAAGCTGCCCATGCCCACGCAAAGCCGTGGGCATGGCACCCAAGCCTCCCATTGAACAAGAGGTTTCATGCACCGGTACTGGGTCGTCGGTCATCATTCACCGTTGCGTCTGGCGCTTCGTCAAATAGACGCCGAGCGCCCGTTCGACCGGCTCGTCGGTCCGCATGGGATGGTAGTCGATTTGCATGCGGCCCGTCTGGCTACGCAGCTCTTCCTGGAACTCGGCGAAATTCTTCAGGTAGGCGCGGCGCAGTTGCAGCGGATCGACCAGGAGCTTTTGGGCCGGGGCTTCCAGGTCGCGGAACTGCGTCCACTTCTGAAAAGGGAACTCGACCTCTTCCGGGGCCAGAACATGGAACAGGATCACCTCGTGCCGCCGGTGCCGAAGGCGGCGCAGTGCCCGGAAGAGGGCGGGCAGGTCGTCGAAACAGTCCGAGAGAATGACCACCAGGCCGCGCTGCTTCATCTGCGCCGCCAGCTGGTGCCAGAGCGGCGCCAGGCTGGTCTCGCCGCCGGGCTGGGTCTGTTCCAGGGCGTGGACCAACCGCAGCAGATGCTTCGAATGGGCGCGCGGCGCGAGCGGCGGCCTGGCGCGATGATCGTGGATGGCCAGGCCGACGGCGTCGCGCTGGTGCAGCATCAAGTACGCCAGCGAGGCCGCTACGTAGCGGGCGTAGTCGAACTTGGACGCATGGCGGCCGCGATAGGCCATGCTGCCGCTGGCATCCACCAGCAAGTACGCCTTGAGGTTCGTTTCCTCCTCGTATTCCTTCACGTAATGTCGATCCGTCTTACCCCAGACGCGCCAGTCGATGTGCCGAATCTCATCGCCGGGATAATACTGCCGGTGCTCCGCGAACTCGGCGCTGAATCCCTTGTACGGGCTCTTGTGGACGCCCGCCAGGAAACCTTCCACGATGCCGCGCGCGATCATCGTCAGCCGGCCGTACTTGGCCAGGGAGGTCGGGTCGAACTGGAGGCGGGAAGATGGCACGGTTTTTCTCGTAGGTCAGGCTTTCCAGCCTGACGATAGCGCCGGGGACAGGATGTCAGGCTGGAAAGCCTGACCTACGCGGCGAAGCCGCGGAAATGGTCCGCACAGCGGACCCTACGAAATGCTGGAGGGGCCGCTGTGCGGACCACGCCCTTAGGCGCGCTTCACCTTGGCCGCCGCTGTCTGCTGGGGCAGTGGCACGGTCTGTAGCAGCCGGGTGACGATGTCGTCCGTGGTGATGCCTTCCGCGTCGGCGTTGAAAGTCGTCACCAGGCGGTGACGCAGCACCGGGTGAGCCACCGCCTGCACGTCCTCGGTGGTGGCGTGCAGCCGGCCCTGGATGATGGCGCGGGCCTTCGCGCCCAGGATCAGGTACTGCGCGGCGCGCGGCCCCGCGCCCCAGGCCACCAGCTCCGGTATGAACTTGGGCACGCCCGCGTCGCGCGGCCGGGTGGCCCGCACCAGGTCGGCGGCGTACTCGAACACATGCTCGGCCGCCACCACCTGGCGCACCAGTTCCTGCATCTTGAGGATTTGCTCGCCGCTGAGCAGAGGCTTCAGTTCCGCGCGGTGCGTGCCCGTCGTTTGCTTCATGATCTGCACCTCCTCGGCCCGGCTGGGGTAGCCGACGACGATGTTGAACATGAAGCGGTCGAGCTGTGCTTCGGGCAGCGGATAGGTACCTTCTTGTTCAATCGGGTTCTGCGTGGCCAGCACGAAGAAGGGCTGCGGCAACTGGAACGTATGCGCGCCGGCGGTGACGTGGTGTTCCTGCATCGCTTCCAGCAGCGCCGCCTGGGTCTTGGGCGGCGTGCGGTTGATCTCATCCGCCAGCACCAGGTTGGCGAAGACCGGGCCGGGCAGGAACACGAACTTGCGCCGGCCGGTCTGCGGATCTTCCTGGAGGATGTCGGTGCCGGTGATGTCGGACGGCATCAGATCCGGGGTGAACTGAATGCGCTTGAAAGACAGGTGCAGCACTTTCGCCACCGTGCTGACTAGCAGGGTCTTGGCCAGCCCCGGCACGCCGACGAGCAAGCAATGGCCGCGGCCGAACAGCGCGATCAGCAGTTGTTCGATGACGGCCTGCTGGCCAACGACGGCCTGGCCGATCTGGGCTGTCAGCTGCCGGTAGGCGGTGGACAGTTCCTGAACGGCACGGGCTTCGGCAGGCAGTTCGGCGGCGGACATGGCGGCCCAATAGTGGTTCGCAGATGGGTAAAGCATCGGGCGCTACGGTCCGCACAGCGGACCCTACAAGATGCCGTAGGGTCCGCTGTGCGAACCGCTACAGCCAGTCGCAAAATGCTCTCAATGATCTGGCACGCATGTTGGTTTCACCATGCCGCACCGCGCGTCCCATTACGGCACGGTGATGCTGCGCACCCGCCAACCTTCATCCTCGTGGCTTAGCTCCAGGCTAAAACTCACGCCGCCGTTCTCGCCGCCAAACGCCTTGCCCTTGTACTTGCGGACGCCCGTATCGGTCTGGCCGCTGGTGCTGTAGGTCAGGCTGAGATGGCCAATGAAGGCGCTGTTCTTGCGGAGGAACTCGTTGAAATCGTTCTGGCTCATCTGGCCCTGAAAGCTGGTCGAGGTCCGCTGATAGGCATCCTCGAACTGGCTTTCGCCCACTTCCTTGAAGAAGGCCCGCACCACCTGGTCCGGGTTGAGCGTGGCAGCGCCTTCGCCCGTCGGGTAGGTCTGGTTCGGCCGCTTGGCCCGGCTAGGCGGCGCACCGCCGTCGCGCGCGCCGACGAAGTACATCATGCCATAGCCGAAGAGGCCGAGACAGACGACCACCATCAGGCCCGCTCCGGCGAGCAGGATATACAGCATCTTGTCGGACTTGTTCTGGACCGTGCTCATGGCTCACCTCGGACTAGCCGCTCGCCGCGCGCGGCGCGGGCCGCATGGATCGTGAAGATCGACCTGGGAAGACTGGACTGCCGGCGATTATCGCCCAGCCGCCCGCCGGAAGGCAAGAGGCTGCTGGAGAATCCGCGCGGTCAGTGTGTAGTGCAGCGGCTGACTTCCCACTCGTCGAGGATCGACCTCGTCATCTCCACCGTCATGCGTACTTCCCGGCCGCCACGGTCCTTCCAGGTGACCAGGAAAGTGTGCCGAGTCCCGCTGCCCGCGCCGGACGGCACGATGGTGTAAGTCAACCGGTCGCGCCGCCGCAGCACCGGCTGGTCCTCCCATAACCGGCGCAAGTTGTCCGGGCTGCCGCGCAGGAGGAAATCCGCGCTGCCGAGGTTGGAGGCGTCGTCGTAGCGCTGTTCGAGGAGCGCGCGGCAGAAGTCATCGACCTGTTCCCGAGCCTTCGCCTGCTCGCGCGGATCGCTGGGACCATCGGACGTGGTCGTGCCGATGCTCGCGGCTACCGTCTGGAACAACGTGCTGGAGTTCTGACCCAGCATCTGAATCGCCGCCAGGCAGACGACGATGAGGATCGCCGGCGCGACACATAGAAACAGGAAGCCGCCGCCAATGCCCAGGGCGATGTACAGTGCCGTTTTGTCGGCTTTCGGTGGAACGGGAGACGTGCTCATGGGCTACTCCGAACCATAGCGACATCGAACTTGAGATTCCGTCGTCAGCGGACGGCCCAGCCCCTGATCCGCCACATCCGAGGCGACTCGTCGTCCCGCACCAGCACCAGGTCCATGATCGCTTCGCGGTCGTCGTCGTCCGTCCAGAAGACACGGTAATTGTGCCGATCCGCAAGATCGGTGGACGTGGGGTCGAGCCGGAACCGCAGGTTCTTGCGGTCGCGCAGCACGGGGTTGCGCTCCCAATGGTCGCGGAGCGTTTGCGGGCTGCTGCGCTCGCTGAACTCGGGCGACGCCAGCGCGTGAGCCGGTTCGTACTGACGTCCGAGCAGCAGCTTGAGGTAAGCCGCTGCCGTGGCCTGAGATGCCGGTTCGTTCGTCTTTACAGGCGGGGGGCCGACTGTCACGCGAATGGTCTGGGGGAAGGTCGGCATGGACGGATCAAAGCTCTGGGTCAACACCTGGTCCGCCACCAGAAAGAAGGCGACGATGATCGCGGGCGCTACACACAGAAACAGGAAGCAAACGAGAACCCCCACGACGATGTACAGCACGGTGTAGTTGGCTTTCGGTGGGACGGGTAGGTCGCTCATGGGGTGTTCGTGCTGGAGTATCTGCGGGCAAGCGGCGGGTGCCTAGCCTACCAGGGCCCGAGCCAGTTGCCTATTGAACGGAACAGTGGCTCACTTCCCAGTCGCCCGTGGCGGAGCGGATGAACACCAGGACCATTGCCGCTTGCCGGTCGCCGTCCTTCCAGATCACCGCAAAGCTTCGCTGGGTCGTGGTCCATTCGCCGGCACGAATGAGTTCATGGCTCAGGTTGTCCCGTCGGCGCAGCACGGCGTTGCCGTCCCAGAGTTGCCGCAGGGTTTGCGGCGTGTTGCGTTGGCGATATTCGGGCGTCATGCGGGCAAAGGCCAGATCGTACTTGGCTTCCAACATGAAGCCGATAAATTCGTCGGCGCTATCCCGGACATCCAGCCTGGGCAACTCGCCCCTGCCAGGAGGCGCGGTCGTACTGAGGCTCTGGCCCACGGTCTGGAAGGTCGTGCTCGCGTTCTTGCCCAGCACCTGGATCGCCGCCAGGCAGACGACGATGATGATCGCCGGCGCGATACACAGCAGCAGGAAGCCGCCGCAGACACCCAGGACGATGTAGAGCGCCGTGTTGTCGGCCTTCGGCGGAACGGGGGAAGTGCTCATGGGCTGGTCCGTGGGAACGGTGCGCGAATCGATCTGGAGAGAATTATGGAGGTCGGCCTGCCGTGAAGCAAGCCTCGACCCGCCGCTCTTGGAGCGCCCCGGCTTTCTCGCTACCATGCCACTGTCGGTTGACTGTCGCTGTACCGGGTGAGGGACCGTCGATGTCGAGCGAAGCGCAAGTACCGTCCGCGCCGCCGGCCCAGGACTGGCCGGTGCTGTCGCCGCACGAACGCCGCGTGCTGGGCGTGCTGGTCGAGAAGGCCAAGACCACGCCCGACGCCTACCCGATGAGCCTCAATGCCCTGACCACCGGCTGCAACCAGAAATCGAACCGCGACCCGCTGCTGAACCTCTCTGATGAAGACGTGGAGGAAGCGCTGGCCAGCTGCCAGAAGCGCGGCCTGGTCATGAAGATCACCGGCAGCCGAGTTGATCGCTGGCGGCACCTGCTCTACGAAGCCTGGCGCGTCGAAAAAGTAGACATGGCCGTGCTGACCGAACTGCTGCTGCGCGGCCCGCAGACCGAAGGCGAGCTGCGTGCCCGCGCCAGCCGCATGGAACCGATCCCGGACCTGGACGTGCTGCGCGGCGTGCTGCGGCGCATGGCCGAGCGCAAGCTGATCGTCTGGCTGGGCGAGGAAGGCCGGCGCGGCACCACGCTGACGCACGGCTTCCACGACCCGCGCGAGCTGGAAGCCCTGCGCGCGGCGGCCCCGGTGGTTGCCGCCGCGCCGTCCGAACCCCGGCCGCGCACCCCGGAACCGGCGCTGGCCGACGCGTTGGCGCAGCTGGCCGAACTGCGCGAGACCGTGGCCCAGCTGCAAGCGACCGTCGCCGAGCTGAGCCAGCGTGTGGCGGCGTTGCAACAACCGGCGGGGTGAGCGCGGTTCGCCCCAGCATGGCACCCAGCGCGGCGCCTGCGGCAACGTCGAATCTGCCAAACGCGGGTGCGGTGGTTCAAAGGCAATCGGGTAAAATGGAACCTTTGACTCGGAGAGGGGCGAAGATCGACCGCCCCACCCGACGGCTCCGACTTTCCCGTTGAGACTCTTACTGCCAGCGGAACCAGCGCAGCGCCAGCACGAAGCTGCCCGCGCCCCAGGCCGTCAGGATCGCTAGCCGCAGCCATTGGTCCAGCAGCGATTGGCCTTCGAGCATCACGGCGCGGAGGGCGTCGTTCAGGGCCGTCAAGGGCAGCAGGCGGATAAAGGGCAAGGCGACTTCGGGAAAGCGCTCGTAGGAAAAGAAGATGCCCGAGAGCATCCACATCGGCAACATGATGAGGTTCATCAGGCCGGAGACCGATTCCATCGTCTTGGCCCGACTGGCGACCAGCAAGCCGATGCCGGCGAAGGCGAAGGCCCCCAGCAGCACCAGGAAGACCAGGGCGAACAGGCTGCCGCGCAGGACCACGCCGAAGGTCAGCCAGGCGAAGCCGAGCATCAGCAGCACTTCCGGGACCATGAAGCAGAGGCGGCTGATCATGATGGCGGCGAGGAATTCGCCGCGCTTCATCGGCGTGGCCAGCAGCCGTTTGAGCAGCTTGCGAATGCGCATGTCCACGATGACGAAGCCGACGCCCCACAACCCGCCGCCCATCAGGCCCATACCGAGTAAGCCCGGCACCAGGAAATCGACGTAGCGGCTGCCCGGTTCCTGCAATTCCTCCTCGCGGATCACTGGCGGCTCGGTTGCGGCGGGCTGTGGTCGCAGTCGTTCGTTGACCAGCGAGCGGGCCAGCTGGCTTTCCAGGCGCGTGGGATCGTGCAGCACGCGGTAACGCACCGCGGGACCGGCTTCCGGAATGACGACCAGGTCGGTCTTGCCGGAGCGCCAGCGGCGCAGGGTGGTTGCTTCGTCGTGGACGCGCACCAGCAGGCGGGTGTCCTGGTCAAGAGCCTGCTGAGTTGCGGCAGCCTGCGGGCCGTCCTGCACGTCCACGGGCAGTTGCTCGACCGGCTTGTTGCGGAAGGCGATGCCCAGCGCGACGACCATCAGGATCGGAAAGCCATAGACCCAGAAGACCGCTTCCGGTTCGCGATAGAACTCGCGCAGCCGGGACAGCACCAGTTCGCGGAGCGCGGAATAACGGCGGCCGGGCGCGGCTTGATTCGCTTCGTTCATGATCTCGGAGTTTCCTCGTCGCGCAGGTGCCGGCCAGTGAGGGCGACGAAGACGTCTTCCAGGCTGACGTGGCGCGTGACCAGGCCGCTCAGGGCTTGCCCGGTCTGCTGGAGGCGGCCCAGCAACGCCGGCAGGGCGACGTGCAGTTCGCGCACGGCCAGGCGAAACTGGCCGTTCTCGCGCTGGGCTGATTGCACCGAGGGCAGGTCTTTCAGAGACTCCGGGTCGAGGCCGCCGTTGTCGTTCAGGCTGAACTCGATCATGTGCTCGCCGCCGAGGCGGGCAATCAAGTCCGTCGGCGAGCCGAGCGCGATGACCTGCCCGTGATCGACGATGGCCACGCGGTCGCAGAGCCGTTCGGCCTCGTCCATGTAGTGCGTGGTCAGCAGGACGGTGCGCCCCTGCGTGCGGATGTCGCGAATGATGTCCCAGAGTTGCCGGCGCGACTGGGGATCGAGGCCCGTGGTCGGCTCGTCGAGCAGCAGCAGGTGCGGATCGCCGACCAGGGCGCACGCCACCGCGAGCCGCTGGCGCTGGCCGCCGGACAGTTTC
>JAEUIF010001033.1 GCA_016795185.1 Planctomycetia bacterium
TGCGCGAGCCATAACGTTCTAGAAAGGACTGCATGGTGCTGCTCCCGTTGGAGTGGGTTGTGTTACCTCCAATTTAGGGACAGCACCATCTCCTTTCTCCTCTTTAGTTGCGGTCACCGCCCTCCGTGGGCATGGAGAACATGCAGGCGTCTCATGCCCACGCAAAGCCGTGGGCATGGCACCCGGCGACTTCCCCTCGCTGGCGGTTTTCCTGGCTCGGCGCTTGCTCTCCCCGGGCTGTCCCGCTACATTCAGGAAGATTTCCGTTGCAGCCGAGCCGGACACCCCCCGGCGAACTGCGGTCCCGCCTCCCCGAACCCGCTCCCCCAGGGTTCCCCACCCACGCAGGAGTAATCTCCATGCACCGAGGTTCGCGTTCGTATTCGATGTTGCTCGCGCTGCCCGCGCTGGCGTTCACCCTGGCCGCTGCCGTCGCCGCCGATTGGCCGCAATGGCAAGGGCCGGACCGCACCGGCATCTCGAAGGAAACCGGCCTGCTCAAGACCTGGCCCAAGGACGGTCCGCCGCTGGCCTGGAAGGTCAAGGGCCTCGGCGGCGGCTACACCACGCCGTCGGTCGCGCAGGGCCGCATCTACGGCATGAGCTACAAAGGCAACGAGGAAGTCGTCTGGGCCTTGAACGAAGCCGACGGCAAGGAACTCTGGAACACCAAGATCGCGGCCAAGGGCCAGGCCGGCTACAACGAAGGCTCGCGCTGCTCGCCGACCGTGGACGGCGACCGGGTCTACGTACTCGGCATCAGCAGCGACGTGGTCTGCCTGGATGCCGCCTCCGGCAAGATTCTCTGGCAGAAGAACCTCAAGAAGGACTATGCCGGCAAGATGATGTCCGGCTGGGGCTACAGCGAATCGCCGCTGGTCGATGGCGACAAGCTGATCGTCACCCCCGGCGGCAAGGATGCGAGCCTGGTCGCGCTGAACAAGAAAGACGGTGAACTGCTCTGGAAGGCCCAGGTGCCGCAGGGCGACGGCGCGGGCTATTCATCGGTGATCGCCGCCGACGTGCAGGGCACCCGGCAGTACATCCAGTTCATGGGCCGGGGTGTGGTCGGCATCGCTGCCGCGGACGGCAAGTTCCTCTGGCGCTACGACAAGCCGCACAACACCACCGCCAACATCTCGACGCCGATCTATCACGACGGCCATGTCTTCGCCGGTTCGGGCTACGGCACCGGCGGCGGGCTGGCCAAGCTGACCAAGCAGGCCACCGGCGACTTCAAGGCTGATGAGGTCTACTTCACCAAGCAGATGCAGAACCACCACGGCGGCATGGTGCTGGTGGACGGCCATATCTACGGCAACAACCAGGGCCAGCTGGCCTGCATCAACTTCCTGACCGGCGAGGTGAAGTGGAACGAACGCAAGCCGGGCAAGGGCTCCATTGCCTTCGCTGACGGGCACATTTACTACCGCAACGAAGGCGGCCCGATCGTGCTGGTCGAGGCCAACCCGAAGGAGTACGTCGAGAAGGGCCGCTTCACGCAGCCGGACCGCAGCGGCAAGAGCGCCTGGCCGCACCCGGTCATCGCCAACGGGAAGCTCTATATTCTCGACCAGGACTTGCTGCTCTGCTACGACATCAAGCAGAAGTAAGCGAAAGTAGCCCGCCACTCCGTGGCGGCACGAGCGGCGCAGCCGCGAGTGTCCCATCGGCGATGTGCCGTGGCCGCACGACGAATAGCCGGGATACCCAGCTTCGCGAGCACGGTTCGCGGCAGCCGGGGATCCCGGCTCTTTGCGTTTGCCAGTATGGCGAGCCGCCGGCGCTGCCACTCGCGGCTGCGCCGCTCGTGCCGCCACGGAGTGGCGGGCTAC
>JAEUIF010001034.1 GCA_016795185.1 Planctomycetia bacterium
TGCGCGAGCCATAACGTTCTAGAAAGGACTGCATGGTGCTGCTCCCGTTGGAGTGGGTTGTGTTACCTCCAATTTAGGGACAGCACCATCTCCTTTCTCCTCTTTAGTTGCGGTCACCGCCCTCCGTGGGCATGGAGAACACCCAGGCTTCCCATGCCCACGCAAAGCCGTGGGCATGGCACCCAGAAAGACCTACTGTTGAGCAACCTGTCCCTTGATATTGCACCAGGTCCGCCACTTCGCCACGCGGGAATCTGGCGGACCCAGAGAATCTGGTACGTCGGGAACCGCCGGCTTTTCTTTGACATTGGCCCGCTGCTGGCTGATAGTGGATTGCTGACGGCATCCCGCCTGGAGCGGCCCCGCGAGAGGCTCCCGCCCGGCCGAACCCGCATTGACGCGCACCGGCCGAATAGCCGACACTACGCCCTACCGACGCCTGCCTCTCTGCCTTGCATCCACTCCAGCGCCGCATCAGGGCTTCGCGCGCCGCCGTTTCCCGTGAATTGCCGAACGGCCGGCTCGCCTGAACGTATAGATTTACATGGATTCGGAACGTGGAGGTGGAAAGCCATGCCCCCTAGCACATTGTTCGCCAATCAACTGCTGACCCGCGAAAACCTGCCCCTGCTTGTGGTCGGCGGCTTGGTGGGCTGCCTGGTCAGCCTGCTCGGCTTCCTGTTGTACACCAAGTCGCGCTCGGCCCGGCCCAGCGCGACGCCGAAAAAGAAACTGCCCTCGGTCCACGATCCGTTCGTGCAGGGCGGCACCACCGAACGCCGCACCTCGCTGCGGCGCAAGGGCACGCTGGTGGAAATCCAGCTGCGCGACGCCGAGGCACGCACCGACCTGGGCACCGCCTGGGTCACCGATCGCTCGATGGGCGGTCTGTGCGTAACCGTGGACGAGGAAGTCGATCCGGGTTGCGTCTTCAGTGCCCGCGCGGTCAAGGCCCCGATGGGCGCCCCGTGGGTGCAGCTGGAAGTGAAAAGCTGCCGCCACAAGGACGGCAAATGGGAGTTGGGCTGCCAGTTCGTCCGCCAGCCCACCTGGAACGTGCTGATGACCTTCGGTTGAGAGTCGTCGGATCAAACTCGTAGGGTCCGCTGTGCGGACCGTTGAACCCCGATGGGGAGGGTTTGTGGTCCGCACAGCGGACCCTACGAGGATGCTGCCCGCAACCCCAAGCCATTTCGGAAAGCCCCACGCGGGCAGTCCGTTGCGCAACGGGCTGCCCGCGTTGTTGTCCTGACTCCCTGCCTGAAGAACTCTCCGTGTAAAGCCTTCTGCCCGCTTGCTCCATCGAAAATGCGCGTCTACACTCAGAGATAGGGACGCCTTCGCCTCGCCTGTCGAGCGTCGCAGCAAACCTTCCCGATCACGCACTTCACGGAAGCGGGGCGGTTGGGTGCCGTTGCCGGGCGGCAAAGGCCGGCGAGCAGCATGGCGTCGGTGCCGCCCTTCCGGGCTGGCACACAACCTGCGGGAAGTCGAACAGCGGCTGTTCCTTTGCCACCGAGGTGGTTCTCATGCGCCCCGACGCCTTGCTTGCCTACCAGTTGACTCCGGGGTCGGCCGTCTTGCTTGCCCTGGGCGCCGGCGCGGGTGCTGCCGTGCTGGTTTACCTGGTTTGCCGCTTCGCTCTCGGCTGGGGCAGCGCGGCGAAAGTGGACGATGATTCCCCGGTCCTCGACCCGCGCGGCAACGTCGCGGTGGATGAGGCCGACCCGTTCATCAAGGGCAGCAAGATGGACCGCCGCGCGGCCCTGCGCCGGGGCGGCAACCCCATCGCCGTGCTGATCTCCGATGCGGACAGCAAGGCCAAGCCCAGCTTCGGCTATGTGCTGGACCGCTCGACCGGCGGCCTCTGTCTTTCGGTCGCGGCCCCCATTCCGGAAGGCACCTTCCTGACCGTCCGCACCAACAATGCGCCGCAGACGGTGCCCTGGATCAAGGTCGAGGTGCGCAACTGCCGGTCGGTCGGCGACAAGGAATGGGAACTCGGCTGCAAGTTCGACAAGACTCCGCCCTGGAGCGTCCTGCTGCTCTTCGGCTAACGCCGCTTGCCCTTCAATCCCTCCGCCGCTTCCGGCTATACTCCCTCCGCGCGTCCGTTTCGGAACGGCACTCAGGGAGGAGCCAATCGTGACACAAAACCGCTGGTGGGGCCTGGCCGCCGTCGGGGCACTGGCCGTGGTCGGCATGTACACCGCCATGCGCTGCTCGGCAGGCGTCGATGCCTGTGGCAATCCCGTCGGCTGCGTGGCCGCTTGCTGCAAGACCGTGGCCCAACCGACGCCGCCCGCGCCGCCGAAGCAGCACTTCCGCTTCGTGCTCGACAACCTCTCGTTCCGCATGGGCAACGAGGGCGAGTGCAAGATCAAGCGACTGGAGATCGAATACAAGGGCGACGGCATCGATGCCGAGGTGGCCAAGGCGGCGCTCGGCGCAGGCGAGACGGACGTTCCGCCCGCCCCAACCGGCAACGAACTGAACGAGGTCGTTCGCTTGCTGGAAAAGCTGGTCGAGGCGCAGGGCCGCGGCGCGGTCGTGCGTCCGGCGGGCTGCCTGACGCTGCCCTCGCCGGTTTACCTGACGCAACCGCCGGAGCGCGAAGCGCTCCCCGCGCCACGAGAGAAACCGACCTGCGCGGGCGACGACGGTGGTTCATATTAGTGCGGGCTCAAGCGACCTGTTGTGCAATGGGAAGGAACTGGGTGCCATGCCCACGGCTCTGCGTGGGCATGGGACGCTTGCAGGATTT
>JAEUIF010001091.1 GCA_016795185.1 Planctomycetia bacterium
CCGCGCTGCCGGGCCTGAACCACGCCAGCCCGACGACTACGTACCTGTATGACATCGCCAGCAATATGCTGAGTGTCACCGATCCGCGCGGCGTCACCACCAGTTTCGCCTACGACGCCCTCAATCGCGTCGCCAGGCGCATTGACGCCTTCGCCGCGCCGACGTCGCTGCCGGGCTTGAACCACGCCAGCCCGGTGACCACCTTCGTCTACGACATCGCCTCGAACCTCTTGAGCCTGACCGATCCGCGCGGCGTCGTCACCAGTTTCGCCTACGACGCCCTCAATCGGGTCAGCAAGCGCATCGACGCCTTCTCGGCGCCGACGACGCTGCCCGGTTTGAACCACGCGGCCCCGGTGACGACCTTCGTCTACGACAGCGGCTCGAACGTGCTGAGCGTCACCGATGGGCGCGGCGTGACGACTAGCTTCGCCTACGACGCGCTCAACCGGCTGGCCGTGCGCCTCGACGCCTTCAGTGCCCCGACCGCGCTGCCTGGCTTGAACCATGCCGCGCCGGTCAGCACCTTCGTTTACGATGCGGTTGGCAACCAGCTGTCCGTGACCGACGCTCGGGGCGTGGTGACGAGCTTCGCCTACGACGCGCTCAATCGCGTGGCCAAGGTCATCGACGCCTTCTCGGCGCCGACATCGCTGCCGGGTCTGGGCCATGCCAGCCCGGTGACCACGCTGGTCTACGACATTGGCAGCAATCTCTTGAGCGTGGTCGATCCACGCGGCGTGACCACCAGCTACGCTTACGACGCCTTGAACCGCGTGGCGCAGCGCCTCGACGCCTTCGCCGCGCCGACCGCGCTGCCCGCCCTGGGCCATGCAGCGCCGGTCACCACCTTCGCCTATGACCTGGCCAGCAACCTCTTGTCCGTGACCAACCCGCGCGGCTTCGTCACCAGCTTCGCCTATGACGCGCTCAATCGCGAGGCCCGGCGGATCGAAGCCCTGGGCACCGCCGACGAGCGGACCGTCACCAGCGTTTACGACGCCAACAGCAATTTCCTGGCCCTGACCGACGGGCGCGGCAACACGCTGACGCTGACTTACGACGCGCTCAATCGGCAGGTCAACTTCATCGACGCCCTGAACAACCGGACCACCACGGTCTACGACATTGCCTCGAACGTCATCCGCGCCGTCGACGAGGAAGGCCACGCGACCACCTTCACCTACGACGCGCTGAACCGCCAGGTGCTGACGCACCGGCCCAACGGCCAGAAGACCACGCTGATCTGGGACGCCGTCAGCAACCTGGTCCGCACGGATGTGCTGGCCAGCACCACGTTGGGCTTGACGGTTGAGACGACGACCTTCACTTATGACGCGCTCAATCGCCGGGCCGAGACCGTCGACGCGCGCGGCGGCGTCACCACGCAGCTCTACGACGCGGTGTCGAACCTGGTCGGCCTGGTGGACGCCTCGCCGCAGCACAATCGGCACACGATGACCTACGACGCCCTCAACCGCGAGGCCGTCCGCATCGACCCGCTCGGCGACCGGACCACGTTCACTTATGACGCCGGCAGCCTGCTGGTGTCCAAAAAGGACCGCAACGACCGCACCTGCGAGTACACCTTCGACGCGCTGGGCCGACTGGCGGTCGAGACCTGGAAGGATGCCGGCGGCGCGACCGTGAACCTGCATACGTTCACTTACGACCCCAACAGCAACACGCTGACCGCCGCCGATTTCGACGGCAAGTACACCTTCACGTATGACGCGCTCGATCGCGCTGTGACGCAAACGGACATGTTCGGCAAGACGCTGACTTTCACCTGGGACAAGGCCGACAACCGGGTGAAGGTCGAGGATTCCGAGGGCGGCGTCACCACGTCGGTCTACGACGCCGACAACCGGCTGACCTCGCGGCAGTTCAGCGATCCCGACCAGGCCCCGCTGCGCGAGGACTTCACCTACACCGCCCGCGACCAGATGGCCAGCGCCACGCGCTACAGCGACGTGGCCGGCACCACCAAGGTCGGCTCGACGCTGTACACTTACGACGCCTCGATGCGGGTGGTGAACCTCAAGCACCGCGACGCCAGCGACACCAACCGAGCCAACTACACTTACACGTATGATGTGGCGGATCGCCTCACCAGCGAAACCCGCAACGGCACGCTGCGCGACTACAGCTACAACGCCACCGACGAGCTGACCGGCGACGGCACGGGCACGTTCGATTACGACCTGGCCGGCAACCGCAACACCACCGGTTATGTCACCGGGGCCAAGAACCAGTACCTCTCCGACGGCGTCTTCAACTACTTCTACGACGGCGAAGGCAACCTCGACCACAAGGTTCGCGTCAGCGACGGCCAGCGGACCACGTACACCTACGACCACCGCAACCAGCTCACGGAAGTGGAACGGGCACCAGCGGCCGGGTCGATTGAACTAGCCGTGGAGTTCAAGTACGATGTCTTCGGCAATCGCATCGAGGAAATTGCCGATCTGGATGGGGCGGGCGGCGGCAGCGCCGTCACGACCCGCTTCGCCTACGACGGCCTGCACGTCTGGGCCGACCTCGACGGCTCCAGCTCTTTGACAACTCGGAGAATCTTCGGCGACCAGGTGGACCAGGTGCTGGCTCGCATCAGCGGCAGCACGGTCAGCTGGTACTTGACGGACCGGCTGGGTTCGGTGCGGGAACTCGCGAATAACACCACGGGGGCCTTGATCGACGAAGTGACGTATGGCGGCTTCGGCAACGTCGAGAGCGAGACGACGCCGGCCAACGGGGATCGCTACAAGTTCACGGGGCGGGAACTGTTGGTTTCGATTGGGTTGTACGATTATCGGGCGCGGACTTATGACGCGGCGATTGGGCGGTTCCAGCAGGAAGACCCGATCTTCATGACGGATGTGAATCCGTATCGGTATGTGGGGAACCAGCCGACTGGCTTTGTCGATCCCATGGGCTTGGACCGCGATTATTCAAGCCTGCTCGGCCAACGGACGCAGTTGAGTCCGCAGGTCTTCGAGGGGCTGCAACCGCACCAGCAGACGGGTTTGTTGAAATGGTGGGGGAACCTGACGCAGGACCAACGGGTCAAAATGTACGACGAACTGCGGAACATGAAGCCGCAGGTCATGAATCCGGGTTCGCACCCGGAAGTGCTCATGCCGGTCGAAATTCTGCAACGTTTTCGGCTGCTCGACGCGGCGGAGAAGGAGATTCTTGAAGAGAAGCAGGGGCTGATCGAGATGCCCGAACTAGTGGTGCAGTCGGACAAGGTGCCCGCACCATTGAATGTGTTGCAAGGGCCGTTGGCACCGCAGGTGGTCACGGTGGCCCCGCCCGAGGGAATACAAGTTGTCCAGCCGGCTGACTTGGTTGCCCTTCAAATCGGTGGACAGCCGCTCGAACCCATCGATGTCATGTGGCTCGACCCTAACGGCTTCATCGACGTCGAGCGGTGGAATGCGGCACACGCGCCCAATCGGCCCGGTTTGCAGCTGGTTGCCCCTGCGACCAACCAGCCACCAGCGAATTCGCCATTCCCGATTTGGCCTGGTTTTCAGCTGCCGTCGCTCGGTTCCAACCGGCAACCGCCGAATTGGGGATTCCCGATTTGGCCTGGTTTTCGACTGCCCGCAGGCGGAGCCAACCAGCAACGTCCGCCGGCGAACGGCGGAGCGCAAGACCGCTGGAAGCCGGAAGACTTCGCTGGCTTTGAGAATATGTTCACTCGTCCGAAACAGAAGCAGGGTGTAGGACCCTTCCTTGAGGGCCTTGCTGAGTCGCCAAAGAGTACCGCGCTGGGAATCGCAGATTTCTTGAAGGGCTTATGGGACATAGGCGGCATTGCCTGGGAATTGAACACTAGGGCCACGAACGACTTGCGAGCCAATTTTGGCTTGTCGCCCTTGATTGAATACCGACACACTGACATATCAAACTGGGCCAAAGCGACCAATCAAGCCCAAATGCAAGGTAACGAAGCATCGTTCGCATTTACCAACATTGGCAATCAGGCAACCCTCAATATTCCGAGTGTTATCGCCTCAAGTGTCGAGCATGGGTTCTTTAGTCGAGAAACCGGCAACCAGTTCGGCCAGGCCGGAATCCAGATCGCCTTTGCTAAAGCGACCCACAAGGCACTAAATCAGCCTGGGCCGCATGCAGTGCCAACAAGAACAGTGCCCAGGACACCGGCAGAAATCGCGGCCGCGCAGCTACAGGAAACTCTGACAGTCAATCTGCAACGGTCGGCTGAGCAGGGTCTGCTGCACCAATCAGCTCTACAAGCCTTGGACAATGTTGCTGCCCAGTTCCAAGCAGGTGGACATCGGCCCGCCGGAGTTGTAGCTGGTTATGATCTAGGGACGGGGAGTATTGTGACTGCGTCAACAGGCGGACCCCCGCTGCTGCGCAACGTAGCTCCGGCGCTATTGGAACCAACTAATCGATTAGGAGGTCTCGGAGTCAGGACTGAATGCGGAAACACGCTTGGAACTTGCGCCGAATTTCACGCTGCGAATCGGCTTCTTCAGCAGCCTGGCTCAAACCTGAGCAATATTCGTTTTACCCCTGTTCTTAGGTTTAGACGCGATGGATCGATAGTGGTCCCAACCTGTGATAATTGCTTCAACATGTTTCCTTTCATTACTCCGCCATAGCTTTGACAGGAATGCACGATGGAAGTAACCGCGCTACAGCAGGAAATCGAAGATTGGGATTGGTATGGCATCGACGTGGACGGAGCAATAGCTCGTTTTTCCACAGGTGGACGCGGGCGAATGCCTCAATCTGTTTCGGCGTCTGAGGAGGATTTGAGGAAAATCTCTGAGTTCTTTGAGAATCGCCTGGATATCACCGGTGCAGCGACCGTTGGCACGTTAATAGATAGCTACGCTCGTTTTCGGAATGCTGACGAAAGGAGCCGCTACATGGCTGACTTCTGTGACATGTCGCGCCGTGGTGTGTATTGCTATGATGCTGTGATGAATGCTCGAAGCCGACCGTCGGGCTACTTCCTCATGAGCAAACCAACTATTGCATTGTCAGTTGCGGCACTACCGACGGAGATTCAAGCGATTTTGGAGAGAACACAGCTGAAAGGGCTGCAATTTTCAACATCGGAGATAATTGATGTCGATGATCTCGCGTGATCCGCCGGATGTGTGCCAGTCCAGCCACCCTTGTACGCGTGCCTATACAGCGGTCTTTGACCGAGGATCGTGCTGGTTGCCGACGTGGTTGAAGCTCGGCGCGCACCGAGGATGCGAGGAAGCGGCGAGCCGGCGAGGATTCCAGCCGCGCGACGAAGGGTCAGGCGGGGGAGATGACAAGCAAGCCTGCCAGGGCCGAGCGCAAGGAACCTCCGCTCAAAATGAGCACAGGTCCATGACCGAGCAACCCCTCTCCCATCTCATTCCCACCATCCGCAGCTCGGAGTGCAGGCGCTAAACAGCACCCCAGGATAATGACCCGAGCGGCAGGCCGGCTTTAACCGGCAGGCTGGACCAGCGGACCTGTGCCGATTTTCGGCGGAGGTCTGTCCGGCCTTCGGTGAGAACTTCGGGCCAAGGAACCTGTGCCGATTTTCGGCGGAAGTTAGCCGGTCCACCTGGCGATGGGTCGCAGCGCCCTGCGTGGGTCGAGCGACCGAGCAGGGAGTAGAGAAGTACAATTACGGTCGTCAGACGGGCCGGCGTCCTTGACAAGGCCCCCGGCCCTTGAGCATGATACAGGGTATCCGGGCCTCGCCCCCCACTTCATCGAGCCTGCCTCTGCTGATCTTCGTTGACGCTCGCCGCAGCGTCGGCCACCCAAGCGGCACCCAACATCCACCGGCGCTCGGGCCGTGTGCCCCGAACCAGCCCCGAAACGCTCGTGGCCGACCTTGTGCGGGTCGGCCACGAACCAGTGTTCCTCGAACGTATGAGGGTAATTGCCATGTTCGCTGATTTCTCGTCGAACGTCAAGGGCGGCGATGGCTGCGCCTTGACCCTTGCCCGGCTTCCCGCCACCGACCAGCAGGACATTCTTCAGCGGCTCCAGGAGCGCAGCGCTCCGGGCAGCTGGACGGACCTGCTCGAACCCGTGCGGACCCGCTTGTTCCACCGCGTCGTCTACGAGGAGTTCTACGGCACGCCGGAAGCGCCGCCGCTGTGGCTGGTGCCCAACTTGGACGAGCCGGTCTTCGACGACACCCCGCCCGCTGCACCGCCTGCACCGGACGCGACCAGCGAGGCCGATCCAGCGGCAGACCCTGCGAAGGACACGGAAGCCAACGACGCCTGGTCCGGCCTCGCCGAGGACCGCAGCCTGTATCAGCTATTGGCCCAAGCCATCAAGGTGCCCGGTCTGGCGCGGCTCGTCCGGACCCAGGTGGACCGGTACGACCTCTCGCGCCGGCTGGTGTCGACGGGCCAGAAGCAACTGCTGGACATCGCGGCGAGCCAGGTCGAGCAGTACGGTCCGAGCATCATGCAGGCGGCGGATTGGCCGCAGCGACTGAAGGCCGCCATCGAGGTCAGCCTGGAGAGCGGCCGCTTCGGCTTCGCCGGCAAGCAGTGGCCCAAGATCGAGCCGCTCCTGGAGCTGGCCTTTGGCGACGCCGCCGTCAGCGGCACGCTCGATGAAGGACGGGAACTGCTGACCGGCGTGCTGCGTCAGGGGCTGATGGACCGGGCTCGCGACACGCTGACCAGTCAGCTGTACGACCACGACGGCAAGGTCCATGTCCTCAACCGCGCCGTGCAGCACTTGCAGGACTTGCAAGTCAAGGGCGCCGGCGACGGCTTCACCGCCCAGGCCGAGACGTTGACTGCCTTCCTCGGGCGGCCCAAGGTGCAGGACTATCTGGTCGAGGACGTGCTGGCCGCGAAGCAGATGGCGGTCATTGGCGGGCCGGAGAAGGGCCAGAAGAGCAACATCGCCATCGACCTGGCCATCTCGCTGGCGACGGGCACGGACTTCTTGTGCCACTTCAAGGTGCCCCGGCCCGTCCGCACCCTGGTCATCACCGGGGAGACCTGCGAGACGCCCCTCGAATACCTGGCCCGACGCATCCTCAAGGCCCGGATGCTGGAGGAGGTTGGCGAGAACCTGCTCATCAAGCAGGAGCTGCCGAGTCTCGCCAACAGCGCCGACTTGGAGATTATCGTCCAGCTCATCCGCAAGTACGAGATCGAGGTGGTGATTTTCGATCCGGTGTATTTGATGCTGGCCGACACCGGCGCCAAGGGCAAGCCCCTGGACACCAACCACCTGCCCACGGTAGGCCGGTTGGTGGCCACAGCGGGTAAGAAGTGCATCGACGCCGGGGCCACGCCCATCTTCTGTCACCACATGTCGAAGACCAGCCAGCTGCTCCGTGCCCAGGAGCGCGAGCCAATGCAGCTGTCGGACCTGACTGGGGCCGGCTTCGGTCCGGTCTGCCGCCAGTGGCTGCTCGTCAACTACTTGCGGCCTTACGACCCGATCACCGGCACCTGCGAGCTCTGGCTCAACGTCGGCGGCTCCGGCGGCCACGGCGGGCTGTACAGCGTCGCCGTCACCGAAGGTCCGTACCGCAAGGACCAGCCGCTGTACGGCCGGCAGTGGCATACGGCGGTGAAGAGCGGGGCCGAGGCCATCGAGGCGGCGAACCAGGCCAAGGTCAGCCTGCTGGAGGCCAAGAAGGAGCACCTCAAGTCGGCCCAGGAGCAGCGGGTGCTGACTGCCCTCCGGAAGGGGCCGGCCGAGGGCCTGTTGCAGAAGGACATCGCCACCGCCGCCGGCATGAATGGAGACACGGCGGCGGTTGTGTTGGCACGGCTGCTCGACCTGCTGCACGTCGTCCGCACCTGCCAGCCGGACGACCGCAAGGACTGGAAGCGCTGGAAGCTCCGGCCCGCCCAGATGCCGACTGGTGCCGATGTCGCGGCTTGCGAGGCCCGGCTGCGGCAGGGCGTGCCCTGGGAGGTCATTTTCGAGCCAGCGGTTGCCAACGCCCAGCCGGGCTCAAACGCCGACTCGACCTCGGGGTGAGCGACGGTCGGTGATCCTCGGACCATCGTAACAGTAATCCTTTATTCGTCGTGGCCGGGGCCGGCGAGCACCAGAACCGCTCGCCGCCCTGGGGCTGGGACTGACGATCCACGATCTAGGTCCCCTGGATCGTGCCGTGGACCAGCAAGTCTTCAGTTCGTGGAGTTGATGATCCCTGAGTTGAATGTCGTGGATCGACCCAGGGATCATCAACTGTTTTTGGGGTGACAACAGTGATGATGATGATGGTCCCTCCCCTAAAGGGGAGGGAGGAGGGACCATCATCATCAACCCCGCTGTCTTGTCCGGCGAGACAGGAATCATTGGGTTCGGCGAGCCACTCTTCCTGAGCGCCGGTCGCCGCCAGATTACCTGCTCGTGCCGGCCAGCCGGCTTGAAGCGCTGGTATCCGCCAGATTCCCTGCTCCCGCCCACCGCACCGACGTCTATCCAGCTGGCGTTGAGCAGTCCCAGGTCTATCGGATTTCCGACAGACCTCAGCAAGGCCCCCAGCTGCCCTGTAGCCGCGTCGGCGACACCAGTGCTGGCAGCGGGGTCTATGGGATTTCCCAGGGACCTCAGCAAGGCCCCCAGCTGTCCCGTAGTCGCGTCGGCACCCTCAAGGCGGCCCTACCTCGCCTGCGACCTTCGCGTGAGGTCCTGGAACGACTGGAGAGGTTCTAGGAGGTGTCGCTGGCGAGCGGTCCAGTCACCGACTGGAAAATCCTGGATTCCGCCCTTCCGATTCCTGTCCCACCTCAGTATCCGTTCTGTGAACCACACCCCCGGCGCGCACCGAAAGCGCCGGGCGGCACGGGACGGCGGGACGAGGAAGGTGACGGACGGGAAGTGCCGGCGGCGCGGCGGCTTCACGAACTGTTCGGCGGCCGGGCGGCGGCCCA
>JAEUIF010001488.1 GCA_016795185.1 Planctomycetia bacterium
AAGCGAATGACTCCGCGGCTCAGCGCGGGGCCGTCAGTGCCGAACGGCAGCTGATTGTGCCACACGGGCGTGGGTGTCAGGGCCACGTGGCTGATGATGTTCCGCCAGACCTTGCCCGTACCGTCTTTCAGGTACGGCGTAATCTGCGGTGACACGTACTTGATCGCGTTCTTGAGGCGGTGCTCAATCTCCGAATCGCCGTTGGCGTCGGGCAACCAATCGACGGACAGCTTCGCCCAGAGCGTGCCATCCCCGGCCAGTCTCCAGGCTGTGACGAAGCCCGTGTTGCGGCTTACTTGTAGCGCCAATCGCTCGCCATCCGTCATTGGCAGCGCGTCGTCCTGGTGCTCCAGCGGAATAACGGCTGGAAGCTGCTGAGCGATCATCGCTTGGCCATTGCGAGCGAACTCGGCCAGGTGCTTCGGAGTGAACGTCACGGGTCCGGTGCGAGTGTGGTACGTCCCCGGCGCCAAGACCTGTTTCCAGATGCTTGCCATCTCACGCACCCTCTGCCGGCTGCTGTTCGGCCTGGTCCCGGTGAGGTTCGCCACGGACGTAGGCTTCCAGCTCGGCCGAGTCGAGCAGGAGCACCCGCGCGCCGTGCGGGCGGTGGGCTTTCAGCGTCCCACGGCGGATCAGGACGCGCAGAAAGTCCACGGACAACCCGCTGAACTCGCTGGCTGGCGTCAGACGCATGTAGCGGCGATGATTCGTTGCAGTTGCCATGATCCGGACCCAGGAAGGCGCGGTGTCATACGCTGTACCGCGCGATCATGGGCCGTACAGATTCGAAGCGAACAGGAACTTTGGTGAAGTTGTTACGTCCTCGTGATGGCTGGACGGATCTGCACATTCGTTGGAAGCGTGACTATGGTTGGGTCTCGGGCGTGGCGATGTGGCGGCCGTTGCGAATGGCTTCGACGATCTGGGACACTGCAGATTCCAGCCGACTGAAGCCACGAAGGTTGCGACTGCGTACTGCGTCGAGATGATCGATCATGATCGTGGTAAACGCCTGCTGATCGCGGGTGGACTTGTAACCACCGTCAATTCGTTTGTTCAGCCACCCCTTGGCGTCTCGTGGCGTAGTCTCCAGATTGCCATCGGGCGGCATGGTGCCAAGTCGAATCCCAGCGCGCCCATCGGGCAATTGCACCCCTGCGAGTCGATCTGCGCAGGCCAACATCCAGGATTCAAACTCCGAACACGCGAAAACCGAGGCAACGGAAAATTGAACGCCGCCGCCCGCATCCCTCGACCACTGAGCCAACCGCGCGGCGAATCGAAACGAACAGAACCTCTCCTTGCGAATAGACTCGATGTCGCCATCCTGAACAACCAGGACAGCACCAAGGTTCTGCCGCGCTCGCGCGATGCGCAGGTAACGCACCCAGTCGCGACCTTCGTTGCAGGTGAGGTCGGCAATGTTGCCGACGACCATTGGGTTTGGATCGAGAAACAGATGCTGCCAAGCGGACAGATCGGTGAGGAGCTTCTTCACCAGAACTGGGACCGCGTCGCGGTCGCCTTGGCCTTCGACAAGTAAAACCAGCCTCGCGGGCGAAGCCATGCGTTATCCCACCTGGGAGAATCCAGCTATCCGAGCTTCATCGACCGTCAGCAGTTCGCTCGGCTTCATGAATCGCTCTTTCAGTGATTCAAGTTGTTCCGGTGCAACTGGGCCGATTTCAGTCTTGAACTGCTTCATTTCGACGACCCGAATCTGATCAGCTTCAAATTGATCAAGGAATTCAGGACTATGTGTGGTGAGAAGTACTTGTCCGCGGCCCTTTTCGGCCGCCCCCTTGAATTCGTCGGCGAGGATCGACAGACCGGCCGGGTGGATGCCCTTTTCGGGCTCATCAAAAATCAGCGTCTGCTTTGGAGGTGACTGGTACAGGGCGATCAGACACGCCAATAGTCGCCGGAATCCCTCGGATTCCTGAGAAAGCTGAAACACGAGCACTTTTTTGTCGATCTCGTGATTGACTACGATCGCATCCTTGGCTGGCTGGTTCAGGTCGATACTCTTCAGCGATGGCTTTAGACGGCGCATCGACGCGGCGATGTCACGGATGCACTGCCAGGTCGAGAGATTTACCGTAATAGCGGTGAACGCCTTCAGGAAATTCTCGGCTTTGTCGTTGAGCCCGATGCCTTTGGACGCTTGCGGTTGCATCAAGACATCGTCCGAAAACGAATAGCACCCGATCCCCTGCGTCAGAACCAGATAGGCGACAGAAGCTTCTTGGATGCCGGTCAGCGCCCCCAGCATGAGGCCGCCTGCGGGCGGAGCGCTAACAAGTGGCGGCTGGCTTTGCCACTTGCCGTTACTCTGCGCGTAAATCGTCCGTTCGCCGACCTGCAACGATTCACCGAAGAACTCCGGGTTGCCTCTGTCCTGCTTGTGACGAATGACCAGATCATACCGAAACAGCTCGGAGAACCCTGGGACATCGAATTCGATAGTGAAACTCAGCACGACAGGTCGCTGAGCCGTAGCGGCGAGGACCTTTTCCCAGCCACCGCTTTGCCGAACAACGTCATCGAGGTTTCTTGAAGTCAAAAAGTCTCGGACCCAGCGGATTGCCTGGACAAAGTTGCTTTTTCCAGTTCCGCTTCGTCCGATGAGGACTGTGACTGGAGCCAAATCGACGTTGACGACCCCAAGGCTCTTGAAGTTACTGACGCTGAACCGCTTGATCATGGTAGCCTCGGAGAACGGGCGAATAGGGCATCGTGCCATTGCGGTCATGATATGCGCACGACTGGGATCAGCTCAAAACAAAAATCCCTGACGACCGCCCCGACCGCCGTGCCTGCGCGGCGGTGCAACCAGCACCACGCCGTCCAGGTCACCGGGCTGGACGGACACGCGCTTGAGCCGGCGACCATCCCATCCCCAGACCTCGACTGCCGCGCCGGCCGCCAGGAGCGGCGGGACCGCTGGCGCTGCTCGAACCTTGGCCAACCGATCCCCGACGTGCGCAAGCGACGTGCATTGAACGACAAGGAACTCCTTGCGGCGGGAGTGGACAGCCAAGACATCGAACGCACCGAACAGATCGCGCCGGATGTTGGCGTGCGCGATGAAACGCTCGACCGGGGCGGCCAGATAGCCGGCCTGGCGAAGCGTGGTCAACGTCCTGGCCGTCGGGCTGCTCATGGTGTGCCTCGATCCGCTGGCTTGGCCTGACGGTCGGCCGGGTGTCGGCCGCGCAGCAGCACGACCTTTTCGCCACCGCGGCCACGGTCGAGCAGCAAGCGCCAACAAAGGCGCTCGTCATCGGCCGAACAGACCTGGCACCAGGGTTCGCGGCGGTTTGGCCGGTGCCAGCCGACGTACAACGGTTGTTCGGGGGCTTGCATGGGGTCACCCGGTCGAACATGTTTCAGAAACCGGCGAACATGTGTTCGTGGGGGTCTCTCTCTCCCGTAGGGAGAGAGACCCCCGAGAAACATGTTCGCTACGGCATGTTGCAACATGTTCCGAAACATGTTCCCAAAACATGTAACATGTTCCTCACTCGCGAACCCTGCGGATGCCGGCTGCCGCGCGGGCTGCGCCGTTGCCGACGGTGGCGCTCACCGTCAACTCGGCAATCACGCCCTGGCTGACCAGGCGGGCAATGGCCTGATCCACCCTGTCCCGCGACAGTCCGCAAAGGTTCCGCACGCGGTTGGTGACCGCGCCCGCTCTATCACGATCCAATTCGTCCAGGGCCTTGAGGACGGCGAATTCGTCGTCCTGTTGCCCCTTGGCGCGCCGTTCCTTGCGCTCCGCGGCGCTACCGTCCTGTTCCGCTTCCCGGGCCTCGCTGGCGGTCTCGACGCTGACGGCCCACTGCCGGCCGGTGAAATCGTCGCTTAACCGACCCTCAACCACGTCAACAGCCCACAAACCACCGTGCCCGGCGGAGCCACCGACGTTGAGCCACAAGCGGCTAGTGCCGGTCTTCGGATCAAACCGCTCGCGTCTGTTGACCAGAACCCACTGCCTCGCGAACTCGGCGACGCCCGCATAGGCTAGGTCGTCCAGCTCCAGCGGATCGTTGCTGGCCGAGGCGCCGCGGCGCGAATGGTGGGCCAGCGCCGGCGTGCAGCCGACCGACAGGCAAGCCTGGGAAATCGCCGCGAACAGCGGCCCCATCTCGTACAGGTTTTCCGGACGCGGGCCGTTGCCGCCGGAACCGGCCAGCAGCGACAGGTAAAGGGGATCGACGATGAGGAACTCGACCTGCTGTCGCTCCAGGCCGGCGCGCAGCCGGTCCATGTGCTCGGCGTGGCTTAGCTGGGGCAGGGCGAACTGCATGGCCAGCCGCCAGCTGAGGTCTGCTGGCGACAGATCCCGGGCGGCACAGACACGACGCACGGTCTCGCGAAGCACGTAGTCGCCGCTCTCTCCGGAGAGCATGACCACGCGCTTCGGCTCGTAGACCTTGAAGTGTCCCAGGAAATCCGTGCCGGATGCCAGCGACACCGCCAGGTCAACAAGTAGGTTGGTCTTCAGGCACTTGCGCGGGCCGCCGATGATGATGGGCTGATTCGCCACCAGCACGCGCTGCACGAGCCAGGTCAGACGATAGTCGGCGGCCTCGATCTCAGCGATGTCGATCGGTTGCCAATCCCAGCCCTGGGATCGACTGGCAGCGGTAGCGGGCTGACGCTTGAGCAGGCTGACGAACGTCTGTCCCAGTGCCTCTAAGCCGTCGGCACAGCTCAAATCGGCGTCCTGGGCAGCCAGCCAGGCGCGGGCATCCTTCGCGCCGTCAGGCGGCAGTGTCCACAAAACGGGTCGCTTGAGCAGAGAGGCCAGCTCGCCGCTGACCTTGGCTGCTCCCTCTTTTCCCGGCCAGCGCCCATCGGGCTTGGGGTCCATCTCGCCGAGCACGACGATCTCGCGGTCGGCCGGCAGGTCTCTGAGCAGTGCTGCCAACTGCTCCGCGCCGACCGTGTTATTCGGACGGCCCAGGACAGGCAATCCTAGGGCGGTCAGCGCCAGCACGTCGCTCGCGCCCTCGACGACCAACACGGGACCGTCACGGTCTGGCCAGCCGGTCGGCACTGTCAGACCTCGCTGTCCGCCAGGCCACGCCTTTTTGCACCCGTCGGTATAACGGCAGGTGATGCCGACGACTTTTCCGGCACCATCGACCTCCGGAAACGTCCAGCACCCGCCGTCTGTGTCGCGGTGAGGACTGGGTTCGGTCCAGCCAATGGCCAGCAAGGCAAGAACAGCCTCCGGCAGTCCCAGGGCCTCTGCGAGCTGCCGCCGCTGCTTGACCCGTAACCCCGATTGCAGCTCCGCGGCTTTGCTCGGCCAGTCGATCTTATTGGGACGCGAGCTACGAGCTGACCGCTCATCATGGCCGTTCAGGTGCGGGTCGCCCTCGCGACGGTAGAGCGCGTAGGCCGAGTCGCCGCGCGACTGGTTCAGGTAGACGAAACCAGTTTGCGGGCCGGTGCGCCGGCGGCACATCAGTAGACCGTCGGCCGTGCGCGAGCAACCATGCGTGGCCTCGCAAATGGCGCAGGGCTGCGCGCGCGATACGCTCCTGACGCCGCTGGTCACCAGGGCACCTCCACGCTGAGCCCGTGTCTGGTGCGCAGATCGTCGCAGACGACCATCAGGTGATCGCCGACCAGACCAGCGGTCAGGTGGTCGATGGCGGCATCAGCGCCGAGTCGGGCGAGTAGAGACTCCTCCACCGCAGTCAGCAGCGCTGCCGGATCGACGGTCACGCGCCTTCGGGTTGGCGGCAGCAGTGCCTGGCCGTCCGGCCGCGTCTCCAGACCGACGACCAGTGGGCCGACCAGCACCCGATGAGCGCCGTCGGCCACCAGGTCGCCGATCGCGGTGAGCACGGCCGCGCGCGACAGCCCAGCGTCGGCCAGCTCCGACCAGGTGCGGCAGCGGTGCTGGATCAGCGACAACAGATCAGGAGGCACGCTGTACCTCGCTGGTTGTCGGCCGCTGTCGGCACTCGCGCGCCAGGGCAGCGCGGAGCAAGACGCGCAGGCCCGCCTGTTCCGCTTCGAGCGCGTCCAGACGCTGGCGGATCGCCTCGCTGCCCAGCGCCGCCAGCTGCGCCAGGACCTCAGATGGGTCAGTGGTGTGAGTCGCGGTAGCCATGCCCAGACGCTACCGGATCGCGTGTTCTCGCTGGAGGCCAGATAGTGGAAGGATTGTGTCAAAATAGTGGAATCCCATCAGCAAGCGTTGATACGTCGGCGGACCAGTGCGCGATACCCTCCCTGGCCCCTGCTGCCGGGCAGCCTGATCGCCGGCGCGAACTCCGGGTAGCGGTGCCGTAGCTGAGCCAGCACCCGATGGGCGTGTTCCACGCCGGAGAGCCGCGCCAGGTCGGCACGGTTCATGGCCGGACGGCCGGCGAAGGCCGTCAGCACGTAATCCTCAGTGGCGGTGACGCAGACAGGCGGGTCGGTGTCGGAGATGCTGTACTGGCATTGGCCCCAAGAGACGATCCAGGCCACGAGCCTCATGTCCGGCTCGACCAGGTCGTTGGTGTAGAGCGTCGCGATCCAGCCGAGCATTGCGTCCAGGTAGTGCAGCGTTTCCTCTCGGCTTGGGGCACGGTGGACGCGCTCCGCACAGTACGGCGGACTTGGCGGACGTTCCTGTCTCTCACGGTGGACCTGCTCGGCCTGCCGCCGCACCTCATCGCAGAGCCAGACGCAGTATTCCGGGCCCTCGATGGCGATGTATGAGCGGCCCAGGTTGCAGGCATCCCGCAGGGCTTCCAGGGCGGTGATGCGTCGGACTGGCCTCATGCTGATGCTCCGTGGTGGTCCGGGGCCGGCGCCAGCCAGCCGCGCAGACGGAGCACCGCGCGGACTGACCGGCGCTTTCAGGCGGTGATCTGCCGCCTGTCCCCGGCGTGGTTGGTGGTCAGATGCCGACCTTGTCGAGCTGCTTGCCGGCTTTCTCGCTCGCACGCTGGCGCTTGCCCGGCGTGCGCGGCACGGGTGTCGGCTCGCCTTCGAGCAGTGGGGTCTGCGCCGCGATCCAGCGTTGCAGGGCGGCGCAGGAACTGATCCAGCGACCAGCCATGCGGACGGCTTCGAGCTTGATCCGCTTGCCATCAGGGCCGGGCGAACCGTCCAGCACCCAGCGCAGGACGGTCGGCAGTGTGACCGGCCGGCCGTTTCGCCGGGCCGCCGGGCTGTGCTTGATGAGTTGCGACAGCGTCAGCCCTTTGCCAGCCGTGACCTCGTCGAGTAGCTGTTGGGTGTGCATGGTCTGTCTCCAGATGCAGGCGAGGCGAGGTTGTTGTTCCAAACCTGAGCATCGGACGACAAACGAAAAAGGTTTGCGCGAAGCAAAGAAAAACCCTGCGACCACTTCGGATCGCAGGGTTACAGTCTCTGGCGGCGTTCAGTCAGCAGATCAGCCGAGCCGCTCCATCACCTCCGCGGCCTTGGCGATGTCCAGTTCCGCATAGACCTCCGTGATCGCCGGGGAGCGATGCCCCAGCACGGCCCGCGCGGCGTCCAGGCCGGCTTCGCGCCGGATCTCCGTGGCCTTGTTGTGGCGGAGCTGGTGCGGACGCCAATGAGGAATGGCGGCGGCCTGGCAGCTCTGGCATCGATCAGCCGGTTTCAGCTTTTTGCAGGCATCGCAGGCGCGGTCATGATTCAGGCGCAGGACGGCCTGGCGGACGGCGTGCGAGTAGGCGGCGACGGGGTAGCGGTCGCCAGGGAGCTTTTGTGGTTTCCGCCGCCGTCGGTCCAGTTGCGACGGCTGCACCTTCGTTTTCCGCGCCTGCCGTTGCCGGGTGCGCAGATCGGCCAGCGCTTCGCGCGGCGAGAACAGGTAGGCGTCCGCCGGACGCAGCAGGAGCGGCAGCAGGACCGCTTGGGCGCGCGGCCCCAGGAAGACCGTGCGTTCCGCGCCATGGTGCTCGGTCTTGTGAGACGCCGGCCGGTAGACCCAGACCGTCTTGCTGCTCCGGTCGATGTCGCACGGCCGCATGATGACGACTTCGCCGGGCCGCATGCCGGTCAGCCGTTGCACCTGGACCATGGCGCGCACCGGAGCGGTCAGGTACGGCAGCGTGGCGTCCACGTGCTCATCGGCGACTGGGCGCACCGGCTGGCTTTCGACCGCCTCGCACCGGCCGCGCTTCAGACCGGCCACCGCTTGCAGCCCGTGATAGACGGATGGCGCGACCAGTTCGTTTTCGACGCCCCATTTGACCATCCGCCTGATGCAGCCCACGCAGGCGTTGACGTACAGGCGCACCCAGCCGGCATCGATCATTTTCTGACGCACCGCCTTGAGCGCCAGCGGCCCGAAGTCCCGGACCAGAGCCAGGCCGTACAGTTCCTTGACGGGCTTCAGGGCGAGTCGGATGCGGTCCAGTTGACTGGTCGGCTCACCGTTCTTGCGGTAGTAGCCTTCCGCGAAGCGCCAGTACGCCAACATCAGTTCATTGATCGTGATGTCCGGCGTCGCCACGGTGTGCGGAATGGTGCGGCCGGCCGCCTCCCACTCGGCAATAACCCGCGCATATTCCTGACGGCTGGCCGCCGTGCCGTGCGGGCCGAGCAGCACGTCGTGACGGCTTCCCAGGCCGTCCGTCAGAGTGACGATGGCTTGACCGGACTGCTTGTGCTTGCGGTAACTCGGGACGGCGGAACGAGGTCGGGCCATGCGGCAACCCCCTTCGAGTTTTGCGGAAGTCTTCCGCAGAATTCGGGGTTTTCAGGGCCGCACTTCCGACCATCGGAAGGCACACTAACTAGTGTTCGGCAGGTAGTTTAGGAGGATTACACCCGGAGGGATTCGAACCCCCAACCTATGGCTCCGTAGGCCATTGCTCTATCCAGTTGAGCTACGGGTGCGCTGGAAGGCATTAATATAGAAGGGCTGTAGGGCGCTGTCAACTCTGACGGTGGCGGCGGCGCGGCAAACCTTGCGGGTTGGTCCGGTCGTGCCCGACATCCCTGGCCTGCCGGCCCTGCGGGTCGCGCGGCTGGCCGGCGCGAAAGTACCGTCATCACAAGCCGTACCGTTGTATCTTCGGGATGCGAGAAGGCGATACTTGGCTGTGTGCTGCTCTTCGAGCGAGCCACAACCGTCAAGGAGGATGAGCTGTGTCCGTTCCTTCTCGTTATATGCTGACCGCCGCCCTGGGGTTGGGGCTCGCCCCGGTCCTGGTGGGCCAGGAGCCGGCCCGGCTGGGTGTGGCGACCGGCCAGGCCGTCAAGCCCCGGACCGAAGTGTCCGCCAATCAGCGGATGGCTGATACCATCGCCGAGCAGCTGCGCCAGAGCGTCGTGCTGCACGGGCTGAAGATCGACATCAGTTACCAGAATGGCGTCGCCGAGCTGACCGGCGCGGTCGGTACGCAGCCCCAATTGGACGAGGCGCTGCGCGTCGTCCAGGGCGTGCCGGGCGTCGAACGCGTCAAGAACCGGATCACGGTGCAGGCACCGGTCCAGCAGGTGCAGGCCGCGATGCCGCCGGTCGGCAATGCTGCCCCGCTGCCGGGCCCGCAAGGCCCGACGACGCCCTTCATGGTGCCGATGGAGCCGATGCCGGTGATGCCGGTCGGCTACCAGTCGCCCTACGCCCTGAACACGCCGGCCATGCCGCCCTACGCCTGGCCGACCTACGCCCCGTACAACAACTACTCGCGCGTCGCCTATCCGGACGCCTACCCGTACCAGTCGTTCCCGTTCATCGGGCCGCCGTATCCCTTCCCCAAGGTGCCGCTCGGCTGGCGCAAGGTGAAGCTGGAATGGCAGGACGGCCACTGGTGGTTCGGCAAGGTGGCGACGTGCCATGACTGGTGGCGACTCCGCTACTGGTGAGATCCGACGGAACCGTGAGAACGCCGCGAGCCTTCAGCGAGCACTGCTCGACCGAAGGCTCGCGGTTTTTCGTTTCAGGTCGGCGATGCGGCCGAAGTCGAGCACCCGCGGCCCCGCCACGACATAGCAGCGATAGCGCGACCAGCCCGCTTGCCGCAGGATGTTGACGCCGGCGGCATCAGCCGAAAACGCTGGCAGGACGATGCGCCGTTCGCTCACGAGGAAGCAGGGCGCGGTCTGCCCCGCGAGGCGGACGCACGGATGGATATGGCCCTGCACGATGCGGGCGCGCGGCAGCCGGCCATCGCCGTGCAGCACGCGCCAGCCTCCCATCTCGATGCCTTCGTGGCAGACAGTAAACTGGGGAAACTTGGCCGTCAGGCCCCGATCATGGTTGCCGGGCACGACGGCTGCCAAGTTGATGTGAAGCGGTTCCAATCCTGCGAGCAGTTCGCTGACCGCCGGCAGACCCGCGCGGTTTTCCACCAGGTCGCCGGCGATCACCAGTTGCTGCACGCCGTACTCGATGGCCAAGGTGCGCAGCGCCGCGAGCAGGCTGTGCGCCGCCACGAACGGGACCGCTTCCCCGCCGCGCTGCCGGGCGCGATCGTAGCCGAGGTGCGGATCGGCGATGACCGCCGTCGCGGTCGGTCGGTGGACAGCGGCGCGCTGCGGTGTCAGGAACCAGTCGTCGAAGACTCGGAGTGCTGAACCGCAAGCGGCGGCGTGGTCGGTTAGTTCACCCCGAAGGCTTCCTGAAGGCATTTCAGGGCTTCCTCGCCGCGCTGGCGATCGACCACGACGCTGACGCACACCTCGCTGGTGTTAATCATACTGATGTTGATGCCCCGCGCCGCCAGCGCGCCGAACATCCGCCGGGCCACGCCCGTGTGCGTCCGCATGCCCACACCCAGCACGTAGACGCGAGCGATTTCCGTGTCGGCAGCTACCTGGGCCGTGGGATCGATGCTGCGGACGACTTGCTCGGTGCGTGCCTGGGCCTTGGCCACGTCGGCGCGCGGTACGCTGAAGGACAGTTCCGCCTTGCCGGCCTTCGGGAGATTTTGCACGATCATGTCGACGACGATGCCGGCGGCAGCCACCGCCTGGAACACCTGCGAACAATTACCCGACTGGTCGGGCAGGTCCATGATGGTAATTCGCCCGTGATCGGTGTTGAGCAGCACATCGCTGACGACGATGTCTTCCATGCTCGACAGCTGCTGCGAAGTGACGGCGAAATCCTTGCTGCTCAGCTCTTCCAGGACGGCGTTCGGGCGACGCTGGAACGGACCGGCGGGCGCTGGGCCGGCGGGCTGCCCCGCGCCGGGTCGCGCCTTGTCGAGCTGGAAGGCCTGATGCACCGCGCGCAGCGCGCGGGTGCCGTCGGCCTTGTCCACCAGCACGGAAATCTTGATGTCGCCGGTGGTAATCATCTTCATGTTGACCTTGTCGGCGGCCAGCGCGGCGAACATCCGTTCGGCGACGCCGCTGTGCGTTCGCATGCCCGTGCCGACGATACTGATCTTGCTGACCTCTTCCTCGTGCCGCACCTGAGCGCCCAGTTCGGCCGCCAGCGGCCGGAGCACGGCGAGGGTGTTGGGCAATTCGTTCTTGAGCACCGTGAAGCCGATGGCTGCCTTGCCACCGCTGCCGACGTTCTGCGCGATCATATCGACGACGATGTTCTGCTCGGCGATGGCCGAGAAGATGCGGTGACTGACGCCGGGTTGGTCGGGCACACCGTCGAGCAGGATGCGGGCCTCGTCCTTGACCAGCGCCGCGCCACAGACGGCGATGTCGCGCATCCAGTCGGCTTCGGGCACGATCCAGGTGCCCTCGGCGTCGCTGAACGAGCTGCGCTTTTGCAATGGCACGCCGAACTTCTTGGCGAACTCGACGCTGCGCGAGTGCAGCACGTTGGCGCCCAGGCTGGCGAGTTCCAGCACCTCGTCATAGCTGATGAAGTCGATCTTGCGCGCCTCGGGCACGATGCGCGGATCGGTGGTGTAGATGCCGTCCACGTCGGTGTAGAGTTCGCAATCGACCTGGCCGTTGCCGGGCTTGGGCGCGTAGGCGGGGTCGTGCTTCATCACGGCAGCCAGGGCCACCGCCGTGGTGTCGGAACCGCCGCGGCCCAGGGTGGTGATGTTGTAGTTCTCGTCGATGCCCTGGAAGCCGGCGACGATCACCACCTGGCCTTCGTCCAGCGCGTGGCGGATGCGCTCGGTCGAGATGTTCTTGATGCGCGCCTTGGTGTGGAAGCTGTCGGTGACGATGCCAATCTGCGCGCCGGTGAAGCTGATCGCCGGCTGGCCCAGCGCCTGGATGGCCATCGCCATCAGCGCGATGGAAATCTGCTCGCCAGTGGACAGCAGCATGTCCATCTCGCGCGCCGGCGGTTTGTCGGTGATCTCGCGCGCCATCTGGATCAGATCGTCGGTGGTGTCGCCGCGCGCGCTGACGACCATGATGACCTGTTTGCCGGACTGCCGGGCGCGCAAGGCGCGCCGCGCCGCCGCCATGATGCGCTCGGCGGTCGCCACGCTGCTGCCGCCGAATTTCTGCACGACCAGGGACAAAGCTCGTTACTCCTCGTTCATGACCCCGCTCAAAATGCACTGTTGCAGTGCATGATAGTCCGCGCCGGGCAGGTCTGCCAGGGTGCCGCTCGGTCGGGAAAAGC
>JAEUIF010001095.1 GCA_016795185.1 Planctomycetia bacterium
ACGTCGTGTCGGTCTGCTCCAGCAAGGGCAAGGCGAGGGCTTCGAGCTTGTCGTTCTTCGCCTGACCCGGCAGGGTCAAGACTTCGAGTGCGGCCAGCTTCACCTGCGCCGGCTCGTCCTTGTGCGTCTCCAGGTACTTGACGACCGGGGCCAGCGACACCGCCGGCTCCAACAGGTAGTTGCTGTAGGACTTGATGAGGTTGACCCGCTGCGGAATCGTCAGGTGCGGGTAGTGCAGCAATTCTGGAATCGCTTCCGCCGCCGCGCGGGTGCGCAACGCGAGAAATGCGTCCACGACTCGGTCAAAATCCTTCTCGACGCCCGACTGGGCAACCGCGACCAGCTTTTCGATACCGCGCTTGTCCAGACGTTCGATGCCGCGCAGGATGGCATCGAACAGGAGCGGGTCGTTATCCTTGTACGCCTTGAAGGTGTTGACCAGGGCGTCCGGAGCGCTCGGGCCGCCGATGCGGGCCATCGCCAGGATGATAGCCCGCCGTGCGGCGTAGTCCTGGTCGCCCAGCACTTGCAGCAGCGTGGCGTCCGCATCATTGTCGCCCGGCTTGCAGTGGAGCGCCAGCCCCTCGGCCACCAGCCGGCGCAGTTCCGGCTCCCCGGCGTAAAGCAGGCTCAGAAAGACGTTGCGCACCTCATCGTTCCAGAGCGCATTCAGCGCTCCGACGGCCGCGATGCGCGCCGGCAGCGGCGCTTTCGGTTCCTCGACGAGGTCGAGCAAGGGATTGCGAACTTCCGCGCCCTTCCTGGCCAGTTGTTGCTGCGCACGCAGCCGGTCGCTGAAGTTGGGGCTCGACAGCGTTTTCAGCAGGTCCTCGACGGGCAGTTTGGCGAGCTTGGTCCAGCTATCCAGGCCACGGCGAGCGATGGCGGGTTCGTCCTTGGTGCCGTTCCAGGTCAAGCGGTAAATGCGGCCGTGCTTGGCATCGCCGCCCGACGATGTGGAGCCCGTGATGTCCTTGCGCCAGTCGCAGATGTAAATCGCGCCGTCCGGCCCCGTCACCATCTGGATGGGGCGAAACAGCGGATCGTCGCTCTTCAGCAGTTCAAACTCGTAAAGCACCTCGAACGTCGCACCATTCTGGCCGAGTTGATACGCCCGCACCGACTTGCGCACCACGTCGGGATAGAGCAGCAAGCCGCGATAGTTCGCGGGGAAGAAGGTGTCGTTGTAGATGAGCAGTCCAGCCGGACCGCCGCGCCCGGTCTTGGCCAGCGGCGTCATCTTACCCGGCAATTCGCCCCAGACTGCGCCGCGCAGCGCATCGGCCTGGTCGCCCGACGTGCCTGGCGCGAGCCGCCAGCCGTAGTCGGCTTCTTCGGCGACGTGCAGCAAGCGGCAGCCCGCGAACTTGCCTTTGTCCTCGGCGTCGTTGTCGAGGTGAAACGCATTGAACGTGGCGTCGAAGGCGAGGTCGCGGTACGGATTCCGCAGGCCCAGGGAGTAGACGTGCAACTTGGAACCGTCTGACCGGCAGCGGAACACGCCGCCGGTGCGCAGCAAGGTTGCCCGGCTGCCGTCCGAGCCTTCGGCATAATTGTCATTGTCGCCAGTGGTAATGTAGAGCCAGCCGTCGTTGCCGATGGTCAGGCCCGACACCTGCCGATGGTGCAGACCGCAGAACCCCTGGGCGATGATTTCTGCCTTGGCCGCGGCATTGCCCGCTTGCGGTTTAGCACTCAAGTCCTCCAGCCGATACCGCCGCACCGTGCCGCGCCCGGACAGATATAGCCAGCCGTCGTGAACCAGGATACTCGACGGCAGTTCCTCTTCCAGGATGACCTTCGCTTCGTCGTAGACGCCGGTATCCTTGCTGTCGCGCAGCAGCTTGACCACGTCCTTCGTCTGCTTCTTGGCGACAGCCAGCTTGCGCGTGGTGCCGTCCTTGTACTTGAACTCCTCGACGACCTCGGTCTCCTTGCCGGGCTGCCATTCGAGCACGTAGAGCGAGCCGTCGTCGCCGAAGGTCATGCCGACCGGGTTGACGACCGTCGGAGCCTCGGCCACGATTTCGAGTTTCAGGCCATCGGGCGTGAAGTAGCCCTTCAAGCGCGGATCGAACTGCCCCTGGTCGATGAAGACCTGCTTGCCGTCCTTGTCGGCGGCGATCCACTTCGGCAGCGGCTTGCGCGGCGTTTCCAGCTGGGTGTAATCGACACGCACGGGTTCCCCGCGGGTCTTGTCCGGTTTCGCGCTTTGAGCGGCAAGAAACACCCCGGCGGACCCCAGCACGGCCAGCGCGATGATCCCGGCATAATGCGGCTTCACGCGAGGAACTCCTTGAAGTTGATACTGATCCGTTGATTAGTCTTCAGAATACCGGGAAAAGTTCATCGAGAACTCGTTGTAGGGTCCGCTGTGCGGACCACGGAAGTCCCGGCAACGCAAGTTCAACGGTCCGCACAGCGGACCCTACGAATTTTCTCCGGTAACTCTTCGCTGTAGGGTCCGCTGTGCGGCCCCTACCAAGGAACTCAATCCGATGAATTAGTCTTCAGAATACCGGGAAAAGTTCATCGAGAGGAGAAAAAAGGTTCACCGGCCGAGCAGCGTGCGTGCGGCTGGCGGACATGAACCGAAGTGCAGATGGGCATAGCCGGCATAGAGGTTGCCTGCGACCAGCCCGTCCGGACGGCGCTCGCGACCATCGTCCAGTTCCGCCGCGTAGTGTAGTGGGCCAAGCGGTTCGAGGCGCGAGTAGTGAAATTCGTGTCCCCGAACAACCGTGCCCGCTGGCCCCAGCAAGGAATGCTGGCGGGTGGTCAGGGTCACGTAGCCCAGGGCCGCGCGGCGCGGTTGCATCACCGTGCGGGCCGGCAGCAGGTCCAACATGGGCCAGTTGCGCCCTTCAGCATCGACCAGTTCCCGACAACAGGCCATCAGCCCGCCGCATTCGGCGTAGATCGTGCTGCCCGCACGGTGATACGCGCGCATACTGTCGAGCATGGGGCGATTGCTGGAGAATCGCGCGGCGTGCAATTCCGGATAACCGCCGCCGAGATAAAGCAGGTCCGTATCGGAGGGCAATGCTGCATCAGTCAGTGGTGAGAAGAAGACCAACTCCGCGCCGGCTCCCGCGAGCAATTCGAGGTTTTCGGGATAGTAGAAGCAGAAAGCCGCGTCGCGTGCCACGGCGACGCGACGCTCCCGCTGCGTCGCTGGTGTTGCAATCTCCGTCATGGCGGGCCGATTGCTTGACTGTGTCAGTTTCAGCAGCAACTCGAGGTCCACGGTTTCGGTCAGCGCGCGGCCCAGGTACGCCCAATCGCGTGGATGTTCCTCAATCGTCGTCAGGCCGAGATGCCGTTCCGGGATCCGCCAGTCCTCGCGCCGGGGCAGCCAACCCAGCGGTACCACGTTGGTGTACTGCCGAATAGCAGGCGCGAGATAGTCGTAGTGCCGGGGGCCGGCGACCCGATTACAGATGACGCCCACGACGCGCACCCGCGGATCGAACTCGGCAAAACCCTTGACCACCGCCGCCACCGATGCCGCCTGCGCCGCAGCATCGACGACCAGCACCACGGGCACCTCGAGCAAGCGGGCCACGTCCGCGCTGCTGCCGCGCCAGTCGTCCGCGCCCCGGCCGTCGAACAGCCCCATTACGCCTTCGATGACGACCGCGTCGGCGTCCGTGCATGCCCGCTCAAAGGTCGCGCGCACGGCCGCTTCGGGCAGCATCCAGGTATCGAGATTGCGCGAAGTTCGACCGCACACGGCGCTGTGATGACCGGGGTCGATGAAGTCCGGGCCGACCTTGAAGGGCTGCACCGTCAAGCCGCGTGCGCGGAGCGCCGCCATCAGGGCCAGCGCCACGGTAGTCTTGCCGACGCCGCTGTGCGTGCCGGCGACCAGTAAGCGGTGTGCAGTCATGGCGTCAGTATATGGTCAGCGTTTCTGCTGCGCGATGCCTCGCGAAAAGTGCGGTTGCATCCCTGCGTTCAGGCCGGTATGGAGAATCGGCCTACGCGCTGTCCGCGTCGCTCCCATCCGCGTGCCGCCACTTTCCCAATCGATGGAAACTGCCATGCCGATTTCACGAACCATCGCATTGTTGACCCGGATGCTGGGACTGGCGGCGCTGCTGCTCGTGACGCCCGCGATCTGGACGCAGGAAGCCCAGCTCGGCACTCCGGAAGTGCAGCAGGCCAGTGCGCCGGGTCCGGTGCCGGAGGGCGTCGAGGTGCTGGCGCGCGGCCCGGTTCACGAGGCGTTCGCGGACCAGGCGAACGGCAAATCAAAGCCCGCGCCCGTGACGGCGAAGCAGCCCCCCGAACCGATCGAGGAACTGCCACCGGACCAGAAGCCCGACGGCGACAACGTCCAGTGGCTGCCCGGTTACTGGGCCTTCGACGAGGAAAGCAACGACTTCCTCTGGGTCAGCGGCTTCTGGCGCGTGCCGCCGCCCGGCCGGCAGTGGGTGCCCGGCCACTGGAACCAGGCCGCGGGCGGCTGGCAATGGGCGCCGGGCTTCTGGGCCGTCGAGCAGAAGCAAAACGAACCCGCGCGCGAAGTCACCTATCTACCGCCGCCGCCGGAATCCATCGAGCGCGGCCCGACCGTGCCCGCGCCAACCGCCGACCACGTCTACGTCGAAGGCTCCTGGATTTACAGCAGCGGTCGCTACCTCTGGCGGCCCGGCTGCTGGACCGCCTGCCGGCGCGGCTGGGTCTGGGTGCCAGCGCACTACGTCTGGTCGCCGTGCGGGTATGTCTTCGTCGAAGGTTACTGGGATTACGGGCTACGGGAACGCGGCTTGCTGTTCGCGCCGATTCGCGTCGACGTGGCGGTGGTGCGCCGGCCGGGCTGGTGCTACTCACCGTGTTACGTCGTCGAGGATGATTGCCTGGTGGGCGCGCTGTTCGTGCGGCCAGGGCGCTGCCATTACTACTTCGGCGATTACTTTGAGCCGTGTCATCGGCAAGCCGGCTTCGTCGCCTTCTACGAAGTCGGCGGCGGCTGGCGGCGCGATCCGATCTTCTCCTACTACCACTATCATCACCGGCACGAGCCGGACTGGGAAATCAGCCTGCGCTTCACCTACGGCGGGCGCTATCGCGGCGAGATCGCGCGGCCGCCACGCACCTTGATTCAGCAAAACACCATCGTGCAGAACAACATCGTCGTCAACAACGTCAAGAACACGACGGTGAACAACATCGTGGTGAATAACAGCACGACCAACACCAAGGTGCAGAACGTCAACATGGTGAAGTCGATCAATCAAGTGAACAACAAGACGGTAAACCTGAAGCCGGTGACGCCGGAGGCGCGCTTGACGGAAAAGGCCGCCGCGCAGCAGGTGGTCAAGGCCGCCCAGCAACGGCAGGTCGCGGAGACCCAGGCGCTGAGCCGGGGACCGGCCCCCAGCAAGGCTGGCGATGCACCGAAGTCCGTGAAACTGGATTTGCCAGCACGGCCGACCGTCAACGCCGGCGCAGCGAAAAATGCCGACTTGAAGGGCACCACGGAACGCGCTGCACCGCCTCGGGCTCAAGCGCCGCCAGCGCCGCCCACGAAGGCACTCGATCCCAAGGGGGCTGCGGTGCAATCGCTGCAAGGGAAGCCGGGGCCAGTCCAGCCGTTGCAAGCGAAGCCGACCCCGCCACCCACCAGCGCGGCCGGCAAGCAACCACCAAGCGGCAACGCGCCGCCGCGCGGACTGACGCCGCCGGCAACGCAAAGCGCTGCGCCGAAGGGCCCGCCCCAGGTCAAAACGGGCGGAGTACCGCCGCCCGTGCCGCAACCGCCACGCGGTACACCGCCCACTGATCGTCAGGCTGCACCACCCAGCAAGGCAGCACCGCCGCCGAGCAGGCCAGCGCCTGCCACCAATCGCAATGAGCCGCGCAAAGAAAAGGACGAGAAGAAGAAGTAGCGAAACGCAACACGCCGGCGGTTCCGCGTCGATGCGCGGAGCCGCCAGCATGTTCGGCAGCGGGAACCTACTGTCCGATGCGCCGCCACCAGGTCGGAATCGCGGCCTGGGGCACTTCCGGGGCGGGCACGCCGTAGTACGGATGACGCACGCCGTCGCGCAGGACCAGGTCGAAGGTCGGATAGTAGATCACGCGCTGATGGTTGTACGGCAGGATGGCGCCGGTCCACCACGCGCCGCGCGGCAGCGGTGGCTGCGGTTCGGCCCAGATCGTGGGCCCCGGTGGCGGCGCGGCGGGGCCGTCGGCGCATTCTTGCACAGGCGGCATTTGCGGCGGTAAGATCGCGGGCTGGGCCAAGACCCCCGTGGCGGTTAGCCCCAGCACGGCCAGGGCTGCAAGTTGCTTCATGTTGTTCAATCCTCCCTGGGATTCCGTTCCACTAGCTCCTTCGACGGATTGTGCCGGCCGCATGGGACTGGATGTCATCACGCCTCGGTTTTCCCGAATCGCGACCTGGTGATTCGGGAATGACCGACAGCTTCCCCATATCACGCAACTTCCCGACACTCGGGCTGCCCAGCCTCTCTGGCTTACCGTGCAGCACTCTCCCACCGCCGGTCCCGACATCGCCTCGCTTTGCCGCAAGTTCGACGGCTGCCGTGCCGATTAAAGTAGTACATCCTTTACCCTCGTTCACTGACCCCCGTGGTAACAGGGAATGGCGTCTTTAACCGAGTCGCGCCATTCCCTTTTTTTCATGTGCCGCGCGTAGCGCGATGGCTGCCGACCGTCGCGTGCCAGGTCCGCCACTTCGCCACGCGGTCAGGTGGCGGACCTGGATGTTGACGAACTGTTCCAGAGACGAAGTGTGCCGGCGGCAGGGTAGCCGTGGCGACCACTCCAACCATGCCCGCAACCGAGATATGGACATGCCTGAACCCATCGTGATCGCCACCTGGTCCTTCGGCCAGACCGCCGTCCAGGCCGCCCTGCCATTGCTCCAGGAAGGAGCAACCGCGCTCGATGCCGTGCTGGCGGGGACGCAGGCCGTCGAGGACGATCCGGCGGTCAACTCGGTCGGCTTCGGCGGTCTGCCCAACCGCATCGGCACCGTGCAACTCGACGCCTGCGTAATGGACGGCAAGACCCTGGCCTGCGGTGCGGTCGCCGGAGTGGAGAACATCCGGCACCCGGCGGCACTGGCCCGGCGCGTCATGGAGAAGACGCCCCATGTGCTGCTGGTGGGCGACGGCGCGCGTTCCTTCGCGCTTCAGGAGGGCTTCCCGCTGGAAACGTTGACGACGCCCGCCAGCCTGGCTGCGTGGGAGCAGCGGCGGCGCTCATCATCCGTGGCCCTTCCCGGTGGTGCGGAGGATCACGACACCGTGACCGTCCTGGCGCTGGACCGGCAGGGATCGCTGGGCGGCGCTTGCAGTACTTCGGGCCTGGCGCACAAGTTGCCGGGCC
>JAEUIF010001188.1 GCA_016795185.1 Planctomycetia bacterium
GCCGGCCTTCGATCAAGGCCGTGACGGTGGAGGCCGTGGTGGTCATGTGGCCCGCCAGCGTCAGCGTGCCGCCGTTGGTGTTGATATGGCCGCCCGCCAGCGTGATCGTGCCCGTGGTGTCGTTGAAGCCGTTCAGATTCAACAGACCGGAACTGTTGACGGTGATCGGCTTGTTGTTGGGAATCTGATCGTTCTGGTGCAGCACGACCTGGTCGGCGTCCGCGCCGCCGATGCCGTCGCCGATGATGAGCGCTCCGCTGTTGGCCAGGGCGTTGAGGCCGAACATGTTCAGTTCAAGGGTGCCTTCGTTGACGCGCGTCGTGCCAGTGTAGGTATTGCTGACGGTGCCGTTGTACTGCACCGTGCCCGCGCCCACCTTGGTGACGCCGAATGAGCCGGAAATCAGGCCGGTCAGAAACAGGGTGCCGGCGTCCACGTCGATGATGCTGTTGGCGACCAGCGTAATGTTGCCGGCCCAGGTGGTGTTGCCGGCGAGGCTGCTCAAGGTGCCGGCGAGGCTGAGGAGTTCATTGCCGACATCAACGCCGTTCGCCAGTTGCACGGTCGCGCCGGCGGACACCGACGTGCGGTTGCCCGAAGTCCCGCCCGCGCCCAGGGCCGAAGCGTTGCGGACTTCGAGGATGCCGGCGCTCACTGTGGTGACGCCGGTGTAGGCGTTGGCCGCGCTCAGCGCCATGAGGCCCGCGCCGGTCTTAGTCAGCCCGGCGGTCGCATTGATGGTGGCGGTGACCACCAGGTCGTCGGCGACCGTGCCATCGGCGACCGTGAAGGTGCGCGTGCCGGTGCCCGCCAGCGTCAGGGTGCCGGGGCCGTTGATGGCCGACACGAAGGTTGAGGCGGTGGTGGTCACGTTGCCGGTCAGGGTCAGAATGCCGCCCCCGTCGATATTGACGTTGCCGCCGGTCAGCGTCAGGCCCGCGATCTGTTCGAGGTTGCCGTTGAGGTCGAGGATGCCGCCATTGAGAATCGACACGTTCACGCTGTTGAGGATCTGGTTGCTGGCCAGTAATTCGACCGTGGCCGCCAGGCCTGCCCCCGCGTTGATGATCAGCGCTCCGTTGATGGCATTGGGGTTAGCGCCCGGCGTGGTGTCGTTGAGTTGCAAGACACCGCCGAACACGGTGGTCGCGCCGGTGTAGGTATTGTTGCCGTTGTAGGTCAGGATGCCAGCGCCGGTCTTGGCGATCGAAGCCGTGGCCGCGCCGCTGACGTCGCCGTTGATGACGACCTGGCCGTCGATGATGTTGAAGACCTGCGCACCGCCCAGCGCGATGTCGACGTTGAAGGTGTTGACCCCGGCCGTGTTAGTCAGGCCTGCCGTCAGGCGGATGTCGCGTCCCAGACTGATGCTGTAGCCGCCGCTGCTGAAGGTGATGGAATTAAAAGTAATCGCGCCCGAGCCCGCCAGATTGTTGTTCATGTTGGCGCCGTTCAAGCCGGCGGCATTGAACACGAGATCGTCATTCGCTTTGGGTACGACGCCCCCCACCCAGTTGCCCGGCACGTTCCAGTCGCTGCTCAGCGCCCCCGACCAGGTGATGGTCGCCGGCGTGATGCGATGCTCAAGGTCTTCGAGTCCGGGGCGGAACAGTTGCCGCTTGATGGTCGGACGCGGGCGCTGGGCAGCGCGGCGTTGAGCGTTCTGGGCGTTGGAGGAGAGCCACCTGGTCAGTGAAAACATGAACCGACTCCTGATGGAGAGCGCGTCGGACTCGAATGCAGTGGGTACGCAGCAGGCTACCTAACTGTCCACGCCCCAGGGAAATCAGCGCGGCTGATCGTTCGGTTGGCACTCTGTAAGCACCAGGCGCAACCTGCACGGCGGCAGAAGAAATGCAACGTTCCGGTTGGTTGGAAGATGCGGCTTCGCAAACCTCTTCTGCCACGGCAACTGGGCAACAGACTTCAGGGTCCGTCCCCTGGGACGAAAGTCACGAAACCTCGACAGAGTGTTTATCGGTGGAGACTAGAAAACCAGCACAAGCTAAGCGTAGCAGCCGCTCCGGAAGCTAGCAAACGGAAACCGGCAAATCCAGCACAGCTTTCCATTTATTCGGGCGAGAGCGGAACAATCGTTTCAGACCGTAAACTTGAAACTGGACCTCAGCGCTGCTCGCCAGTTGATTCGCTGAGCGCTCGCCTTCGGCTCGCGGCTCAACGACCGGGGCTTTTTCCTTGCAATCGTCGCGCCGCACCCCTACAAAATGGGACTTCGCTTTTCGCCCGGAGTGACGAACTTGCCGGGGTTGCCGGTCGTAATAGCATAAAAGCGTAGAATTTTCAGACCGGCTCTCGTCACTATGGTGCGATGGACCGTCTGCATTTCCAGCGACTTCATAACCCGATCGGCCGGCGACGCCCGAGGGCTACCCCCTCTCCGGCGACCGTGCCAGCCGGTCAGCCCGCTAGCACAGGACGCCGCGCATGATCCAGGTTGACAACCTCACCAAGTTCTTTGGCCCGGTGATGGCCGTCGATCACATTAGTTTCGACGTCGGCCAGGGCGAGATCGTCGGCTTCCTCGGCCCCAACGGCGCCGGCAAGACGACGACCATGCGCATCCTCACCAGCTACCTGCCCGCCACCAGCGGTATCGTGCGGGTAGCCGGCCATGACGTGATGACGCAATCGCTCGAAGTCCGCCAGAACATCGGCTACCTGCCGGACACCGTGCCGCTTTATCCCGAAATGCGCGTGGAAGAGTATCTGACCTACCGCGCCAAGCTCAAGGGCGTGGACCGCAAGGAGCGGCCCAAGCGGCTCGAATACGTGTTGGAGCACTTCCGCGTCCGCGAGGTGCGGCGCCGGCTGATCGGCACGTTGTCGCACGGCTATCGCCAGCGCGTCGGCCTGGCTGATGCCCTGATCCACGACCCACCGCTTTTGATCCTCGACGAGCCGACCGGCGGCCTGGACCCGGTGCAGATTCGCGAAACTCTCAAGACCATCCGCAACCTCAAGGGCAAGCACACCATCTTGCTCTCGACGCACATTCTCTCGCAAGTCGAGGACGCCTGCGATCGCGTCATCATCATCAATCGTGGCAAGATCGGCCTGGACAAGAAGCTCGACGAGCTGGCCAAGGAACGGGGGACCTTCCTCGTCGAAGTGCGCGGGCCGAAGGACCAGGTTTCGCACGTCCTGGAAACGACCGACGGCGTCGAGAACGTCAAGGCGGAAGTGGTGGCGGACGGCATCACCAGCTACGAGGTTCATCCGAAGACCGACGACGACCTGCGCGAAGCGCTGTTCTCGCGCATCGCCAAGAACGGCTGGACCATCCGCCGCCTCGAACAGGTGCGCCGCCGGCTGGAGTTCCATTTCGTCAACCTGGTGGTCCACGAACAGTCGGCCGCATTCCGCAACACGGAGAAAGAAGCGCCCGCAGAGTCCTCGACCGCCGTGCAGGCGGCGAAGAACGGCGCGTAGGGTCCGCTGTGCGGACCGTGTGGCAAAAATACGGCAAGCGATCATAGACATTTCGCAGTTCATCGGTCCGCACAGCGGACCCTACGGGAACTGACAAAGGACCAACCGATGTCATCTGAAGCCATCACGGAAAAACGAGATCCTGCCGACCGCTGGCAGACGCCGCAGGAAGTCGCCCCGTCGGTGATGCGGCAGGACGTGCCGACGGTGGCGCGGGTCATCGGCGTGGCCGCGCTGGTGTTCGGCTTCGCGCCGGGCCTGCTCGCCATCGTCTTCGACAAGACCGGCACCGGGGCGCGCATCCCCGTCGGCCTGGGCCTGGTCATGGCTCTGTTCGGCCTGGCCGGCATGCTCTACCACGCCGCCCGCGACGGCGAGCTGGAAATCCGCCGGGCCTATGGCGTCTTCGCCCTGGTCTGGTTGCTCCTGGCCATCGCCCACGCGGTCTACCCGGTGGAGGCGGGCGTCGGCACGGCCTTTTTGCCCTGGGGCTACGTCTCGCTGCTGGTCGGCCTGCCGTTTGCCCTGGTCTATGCCCGCAACGAGGAAGACCCGGTCTGGCGGCAGCGCGTCATCTACGTGATCGGCGTCACCGGCGTCGTGCTGGCGGGCGTCGGCCTGATCGGCGGCAGCATCAAAACCGACTTCCTGCTGTCCTACGGCCTGTTGCTGAGCCTCGCGGGCCTGGCCTACCTGACCTGCACGGTGGGCCTGGCGGGCAGCGAAAGCGACCTCGGCTACAAGACGGGCAACCTGGTCGCCGCCGCCGGCGCGCTGGTGGCCATCGCCGCTCTGGGCCGGGGTCTGTTGGCGACTTACGGCTGGCTGGGCGTGCCGAAAGACCCGCGCTACCTGGTCACGGCAGGCATCCTGCTCATCGGCCTGGGACTGGTCTACGCCACCGTCGGCCTGGGATTGATCTCCGACCGGCAATTCATCGTGCTGACCCGCCGCGAGTTGGCCTCGTTCTTCTGCTCGCCGCTGGCTTACATCATCCTGATCGTCTTTGCGGTCATCGCCTGGATCGGCTATGCCATCTTCGCCACCGCCGCCAACATTAGTTCCTCGCGCGGCCAGCCATTCCCCGAACCGATCATTCACAACTACATCTGGGGCTTCATCCCCATTGTCTTCGTCGTGCTGTCGGTCCCGCTCCTGACCATGCGGCTGTTCAGCGAAGAGCGCCGCACCCAGACGCTGGAAGTGCTGCTGACCGCGCCGGTCGAGGACGCCGCCGTGGTGCTGAGCAAGTTCACCGCGGCCATGATCATGTACCTGCTCGCCTGGCTGCCTTACGGCCTGTACCTGATCGCGCTGCGCGTCGAGGGCGGCACACCGTTCGACTATCGGCCGCTGGTCGCCTTCGTCCTGGCCTTGCTGATCTCCGGCTCCGGCATGGTGGCGATGGGCCTGTTCTTCTCCAGCCTGACCCGGAACCAGCTGGCGTCCGGCGTGCTGACGGCCCTGGGCATGATCGCCCTGGTCGGCATCTACATCGTGAAGGGTTTCCCGGACCTGCGCGGCACCAACTGGGTGCCGTTCCTGACCCACTTCTCGTTCCTCGACCTGTGGGATTCGTCGCTCTACGGCAAGCTGCACCTCAGCGAGGTGATTTCGCACATCTCGTTCGCCATCTTCTGGCTGTTCGCCACCGTCAAGGTGCTGGAAGCGCGCAAGTGGTTGTAGGAATTCCGTAGGGTCCGCTGTGCGGACCGTGCGGCTCGACGATTCAAAAGGTTAATGGTCCGCACAGCGGACCCTACAAATCGGTTCGCGGCGCTTCGACGCAACACGGCGAATCGAAACGTTGATTAGCAACGAGGTAACTTTCATGTCCTCTGCCCCCGATACTTCGTCCACTCCCCAGAAGCAAGACCTGCTGTCGAAGCTGGCCGCCCAGCCGCAGGTGTTCGGCCGCGCCTTCCTGGTGGCGGCGGTGGTCTTCGCCGGCCTGACGATCGGCGCTGCGGGCTGGTGGCTGCGCGACTACTGGGTGCCGGTCGTCGTCGCCGGCACGATCCTGAGCGCCACCTTCCTGGGGGCGGGCCTGTTTCGCCTGTTCTACCAGACCCGGCCAGGCACGGAAGCAGACATCGCCCGCCTGCTGCTGCTGTCCATCGGCGGGCTGTCGGGCCTGGCGCTGACCCTGAGCGCGCTGGTGCTCGGCTACGAGTGGTGGAACGACATCCTCAACTGGCTCAATGCCGAAGGCCCCGGCAAGGAACGCTGGCGCGCCCTGGTGGTCGTGCTGGTCATGGTGGTGGGCCTGGGCATCATGTTCGTCAGCCTGCAACTAGGCCGCACCGATGAGCGCTCCAACGCCGTCGTCCGCCGCTTGCTCTACGGCTACAACACCGTGCTGGCTGGCTTGCTGCTGGTGGCCATCCTGCTGGTGCTGAACGTGATTCTCGCGGTGCGGGGCAAGATCCCGATCGACTTCACCAAGGCCGGCCGCTTCACCCTCAGCGAGCGCACGCAGAACGTCCTCAAGGGTTTGAACAAGCCGGTCGAAATCATTAACGTCGTCGGCGACCGCGACGAACTGGCCGAGCAGGACGTGCGCGACATGCTGGCCATGACGCGGTTCTACTCCGACCGTATCCAGATCGGCGAGCTGAACATCCACCTCGATCCCACCCGCGCCCAGGAACTGGCCCGCAAGTACCCGAGTCTGGAGCAAGGCAGCCTGCTGGTGATCTACGACAAGGGCGCGGCCCACCAGGTGATTCCCGCCCGCGACCTGTCCAAACCGTCCAACCGTCCGGGGCCGCGCGGCGGCTTCGGTGCTGGCCCGACCGATTTCACCGGCGAGGATGCCCTGCTCAGCACGCTCATCAGCCTGAGCGAAGGCAAGCAGAAGTCCATCGTCTACTTCACCCAGGACTTCGGCGAGCTGGAACTGACCGAAGGCGGCGGCGGCAACCCGCGCACCGACCGTGGCTGCACGTTGCTCAAGGCCGAACTGGAAAAGCAGAACTACGAGGTCCGGCCGCTGAAGTTCGATCCGACCGATCCCAAGGTGCCGGCCGACGCCGGGGTTGTGGTCATCGCCGGCCCGCGCATCCCGATCCCGCCGAACATCCTGGTCGCCCTGCGGGCCTACATGAACAAGGGCGGCAAGCTGCTCGTGCTGCTCGACGCCGCGCCGGACAGCCAGGACCGGAAGGTGCTGACGCGCTCCGGGCTGGAACCGATGCTTCAAGAGCACGGCGTCCAGATTCCGCAGGAACGCCTGATCTCGCTGCCGATCAACTTCCGCGTCGAGCCGACGGATGTGATCGCCCGCATGAACCCCCGGCTGGAAGAGAACGCACTGGTCAACGCCTTCCGGGACGCCCTCTTCCGCATGAGCAACTGCCGGCCGGTGGAAGTCGCCACCCAGCCGATGGGCAAGTTCAACGCCCAGCAGTTGATGGTCGTAGAGAGCTTCACCTTTGCCAGCGCGGACGTCGCCGCCGAACCGGGTGCCGTGGTAGAAGGACTGATGCGCGACCAGGACGCCCTGCGCAACAAGGTGCAGGAGGTGCGCAAGCGCGGCCGGATTCCGGTGGCCGCCGTCGTCAGCGAATCGTCGGCCGACCCGCATGACCCGCACGCCATGATGCGCGGCCCGCAACCGACCAAGCCGCGTATGATCGTCTTCGGCACGTCGAGCATCGCGTCGAACCAGTTGTTCAACCAGTCGCAGGGCATGTCGGCGTTCCTCGTGTCGAGCAGCCTGGACTTCCTGCGCCAGCGCCAGACCGGGGTGGCGGGCATTCCGCCCAAGCAGCAGGACTACTACGACATGCCGCCCAAGACGAGCGACCAGATGTTCCGCATGATCTGGCTGCCGCCGGTGTTGATCGCCGTCAGCATCCTGGGGCTAGGCACCGGCGTCTGGATCGTGCGGCGGCGGTAAGGCCATTTGCCATTACGCCCCTCGCCCCTGGCGGGAGAGGGGT
>JAEUIF010001190.1 GCA_016795185.1 Planctomycetia bacterium
ACCCCTCTCCCGCCAGGGGAGAGGGGAAAATACTTGTCCGATACCCAACTCCTTCGAGGAGACACATCATGTTTCGCTGGCTGACGCGGTTCTCGTGCAGCCTGGCGCTGTTGCTTGCGTACCTGTCTTCCGCAACGGCCCAGAATCGACCCGTGGAAGATTATCGCCAGTACTTCAAACCGCCGGAGACGGCGCAGGAGTTCTGGAAAGCCATCCGCTTCGAGATCGAACTGGGCGCCTACCCGGTGGCCGCCGAGTTCCTGAAGGGCTTTCTCAACAAAGTCGATGAGAAGACCGTCATCGAGATCGAGAACAAGGAAGGCATGTCGTCCTTCCTGTTCCTGCGGACCGTGCCCAAGTGGTCCGACGATCCGAAGATCAACAACGAAGCCAAGAAGAACGTCGAAGATCTGATCGAGAGCGTCACCAAGACCATCAAGGCCCACCGCACCGATCCCGAACGGCTGGGCAAGCTGGTCGAATTGCTCGGTGCCACGCGCGGCGAGCGCGTCTACGCTATTGCTGAACTGCGGCGCTCGGGCACCGACGCGATGCCCTTCGTCGTCAAGGAACTGGTCGAGTCGCTCGGCACCGACAAGTTCACCAACATCACTTCGGCGCTGCCCTACCTGGGCCGCGAATCGGTGCCGGCCCTGCTGGCCACCCTGGAGCACAGTAGCCCGGTGATCCGCGCCGCCATCGTCGATGTGATCCGCAAACGCAACGACCTGGCGCAGCTTCCCCGTCACTTCGATAGCAACCCGCTGCCCTGGCTGTACTACCTGGCCTACTCGAACAAGCAGCCCGACTACCTCCAGAAGATGGCCCTGTCCACGCTCGAAGCCATCCAGCAGACCCAGGCCGAAAAGCTGCCGCCGGCCCGCACCGAGATCACCCGCGAAGCCAATCGCTTCTACAACCACAAGGTCAACTTTGCCGACCCGAACAGCATCGTGCTCTGGAAGTGGGACGGCAAGGAACTGACCAGCGAGTCCGCCAACGCCAGTCGGGCGGAAGAAGCCTTTGGCATCCGCTACGCCCAGCTGGCCCTGGACCTCGATCCGGGCTACGAGCCCGCCCAGGTCGTGGTGCTGGGTCTGGCGATTGAGAAGGGCCTGGAAGGCGCGGGCCTCGACCAGCCTCTCGACAAACTGCCGAAGCTGAAGCAACTGCTGGCCACCGTCAATTCCGAGGTGCTGCTGGCCACTCTGGAACGCGCCCTGGACGAACGCAAGACGGCGACGGCCCTAGGCGTGTTGCGGGCGCTGGGCGAGCGCCTCGAAGTGCGCGCCAAGCAACCGAAGACGCAGGGCCAGCCGGCCCTGGTGCGGGCACTGAACTATCCCGACCGTCGGGTGCAGTTCGCCGCCGCCGACGCCCTGCTGCGTCTGCCCGGTTCGCCCCCGCCGCAGGGCACGACCCGCACTGTGGAAGTGCTGCGCCGCGCCGTCGAGTCCGACCCGCAGCCGCGCGTGCTGATTGGTGACTTCAACCAGGACCGCGGCCTGGAAGTGGCGAAGGCCGTGAAGGAAGCCGGCTACGATGCCATCGTCGTGCAGACCGGCAAGCAGCTGATTCGCCGACTTCAGGAAGCGTCCGACATCGACGCGGTCATCGTCGATTTCGAGTTGCCCGACCCGATGCTGCGTCAGCTGGTCGCCCTGCTCCGCAGCGACATGGACATGGCGCAGATTCCGCTGTTCGTCACCATTCCGCCACTGCCGCGCGGCGTCCGCCCACCGGATAACATTATTCCGCTGGAACGGATGCTACAGCCCTACCGCAACGTGCAGATCATCGAGGCGACCAACAACCCGGAAATCCTCAAGCCGTTGCTCGACGAACGCATCGCCGCGTCGATGGGCAAGCCGTTCACCGAGAACGAGCGGAAAGCTATCGCGGCCGAAGGCATGGTCTGGCTGCGGCGGCTGGCGGGCAACGAGGTGCCCGGCTTCAAGGCCAACACCGCCGAGACGGCGATCCTCAAGGCGCTGCGAAACGAGGAACTGCAAGTGCTGGCCGTGGAGGCCGCCGGCCGTCTACCCGGCCGCGAGCCGCAACGGCAGCTGGCCCAGGTGGTGCTGGACGAAGCCGTCCGCGCCGAGGTCCGCGTGCTGGCGGCTTCCGAGCTGGCCCGCAGCATCCAGGCGAACCGTGCGGCCCTGGCTTTCACGCAGGTCAAGGGTTTGGAGAATCTGTTCAAGACCACCGAGGACCGCCGCATCAAGGCCAACGTCGGCTTGGTGCTCGGCGCGCTACGGCCCGACATCTACAAGACCGGCGACCAGCTGAAGAACTTCGTTCCCGAACCGGCCGCCAAGCCCGAACCGGGACCGAAGGAAAAGATGGACAAGGAGAAAATGGACAAGGAAAAGATGGAGAAGGAAAAGGAGGAGAAGAAGGAGTAAGCGCTGGTCCGCGCCCCCAGTCATTCAAAGAAGCCATGTCCGGACTGGTGCCGGACATGGCTTCTTTCTTTGAGGGTCAGCCGCAGGCCAACAGATTATGCGGAGAGCTATGGACACAAGTATTTGCTAAATAAAATCTTGCGATTGACGTCGCATCCGCGCAAGTTCCGCGCTGCGCCGCGTTCTTCCGACGTAAGGTAAAGCACACCAATCCACTCGCCCGCTTGAGGATAGAGCAATCATGGCAGCCAATCAGCCCGACCTGCGCGACCTGATGGCCCGTTACCTGCTACAGCGCGGTGAAGCCCAAGCCGCCGGGTTGGTCGTCGCCGACACGCAGGGCGAAGTGACGCCCTACGAAGCGGCCCCGGTGCAGGCGGTCGAACCGCGCCTGGCCTGGGAAGAAGCCATTGCAGCGTTGCAGTCCTTCGTTTCGGCTCCGGCAAAGCTGCAAGCCCCGCCCGACTGGCCGCAGCTGGTCGCCAGCCAAGAACCGGCCGTGGCGCTGGCCTTCGCCGCCGGCAACTTTCCGCAGCTGGTTCGTCACGTCCAGCCACTGCTGCATGCCGCCAAGCTGCCCGAGCTGCGGCCAATGTCCGCGGGCCGTCCGCTGCCCGTGCCGGCGTTGCTGACCTGGGTGGCCGAAGTGGGCGCGAAGCAGCAGTATCCGCAGTTCATTCTCGGCCTGGGCGCGCTCCGGTTGGCTCGCCAGTTTGACCAAGCCGAAGCCCTGCTTCGCAAGCACCGCGCGGATGTTCCCGCCGAATGGCAAGCCGCGCTGGCGAACGAGGAAGCGGCCCTGGCCTGGCACCAGGGGCAGGCGGAAGCGGCCCTGAAGCTCTGGCAAGCACAGTCCGACAGCGTGCCGGTGCTGTTCAATCGCGGCATGGCCTCGCTGTTCCTGGGCAAGACCACGGCGGCCCGCGCCGCGCTGAACCAGGCCGTCGCCAAGCTGCCCGAAAGCAGCGCCTGGCACCACCTCGGCCGGCTCTATCTGGCCTTGGCCCAGATGCGCAACTGACAGCCATTCCAAAGCAAACCGGGCGGCGCTTCGTGACAGTTCGCGAAGTGCCGCTTCTTTTTTGGCGATCGCCATCGATGGCTTGAAGATTGGTGAAGCTGGTGCCGCGCTATCGATCGGATTTCCGAGCCAAGGCAGGTCCAGCCTCCACTCACGCCCGTGCCTTGGTCAACAAGTCGTCGAAAGCGTCGGCGTCGAGCAGACCGCGGGCGTCCAGCATTTGCCGCACATGATAGACTTCCGCCGGTTTGATCGGGTCCGTGTCTCGATAGGGCCGAAACAGGAAGATCGTGTCCGACTCGGCGTGTTTGAGGTCAGACCCCTTCGGACCGCGAAGTTCCTGAAATCCTAACCCTGTCAACAGGCTGCGGATTTGGCCGAATGTTATGTTCTTCCACACAGGGACCTCGATTCGCGATCACTGCCCTACTTCTTTCGCCTTGAGTCCGCGCCATTGTCGTATCGCTACCTCGGTCACGACTTGGCCGAGCGGCACATGAACCGTGACGGTGCTGCCGCGCCGTTCCAGGGTGAACATCCGCCCGCCGCCATATTCAGCCTGCACGTGCAGCCAGTAGGCGGTGTCTGTCGTGGCATCGTAAACCACCAGGATGACCGGGTAACGTTCTCCTACCCAGGATAACAAATCCCTGCGTTCGATGCGAACCGCAAGGACCGCCTGACCGAGCGGCCGTTGCGGATGATCGGTGGCCTTGACTTGTACCCAGATCAGGCCATTTTCCAGGGTGCCTCGCCTGGTGAACGTTGTCAGGACCAAATCGAGCCCGTAGTCGGGAGTGATGAACTGCATCGTGTAGCCGCAGCGCAGCACATGCCCCTGCACGTGATGCACACCCAGGTCGGCAATCACGTGCTCCCGGGTCCGCCGTTTTCTCGGCTCGGTCGTCCGTCGTTTGGCCAAGGGCGATGCCTCCGCTTGCGGGGTATCGACTCACATCAGACCGATTCGTCGGTCGGAGGTGAATGCTCACCGGGCGCGCGGCGCACCCAGCGGATCACTTCCACGACGCCGACTACCAGGCCCAGCGGCAGGCAGATCCAGATGAACTCGCTCCAGAGTGTTTCCAGGGCGCGCGTGGACTCGAAGAAGTGCAGGCCCATCTGGGAGACCATCACGGGCCGCCAGGGGGACCAGAAGCGCTCTTCGTCGAAGGGAATGAGGAACCCGACGCCCTCGCCGCCGCCGTGGGTACAGGCGTCGAGCAGGCCGTGCGAGACCGTGACCACGAAGAACAGGCCCCACAGGTCCCAGAAGCGCACCTGGCAGCGGCGGTAACAGATGGCCGCCGCCAAGCCGCCCACGACCCAGGCGAAGGGCACGGAATGCGTGAAGCCGCGATGGCCCAGCATGGCCTCGTAGGGAATGCCGAAGCGGAAGGCAAGCACGTCGATGTCGGGGAGGATGGCCAGGATCACCAGCACGTCCCAGTACCAGACGCGCGGCATGGGGCGTGCGGTGAACAACCGACCCAGGCCCAATCCCACGACGGCATGGGTGATGATCGTGGGCATGGTGACGCTCTCAGAAGCGCGCGCAGCGCGGGCCGCACGGCGGGCCGCTGGACTGGCAGGCGGTCGGTAGCGAAGTCGTCCCGCTGACCGGCTTGGC
>JAEUIF010001206.1 GCA_016795185.1 Planctomycetia bacterium
GTGGGAATCCGACGGCCAGGGGCAATTCAGCGTCGAGGCCATCGACAAGCCGACGCACGGCACCGAGGTCATCCTGCACCTCAAGGCCGACGACAAGGATTTTCTCAACAGCTGGCGGCTGCGGCAGATCGTCAAGAAATACTCGGACTTCGTCGCGCACCCCATCGTCATCGACGTGGAAAAGGAAGAGGGCGAGGGCGACGACAAGAAGAAGATCACGGTCGAGGAGACGCTGAACTCGCGCAAGGCCATCTGGCTGCGGCCCAAATCCGAGGTGACGCAGGAAGAGTACGACGAGTTCTACAAGCACATCGCCCACGACATGGAGAAGCCGGCGCGGACCATTCATTACTCCGCCGAGGGCGCACTGGAGTTTAAGGCGCTGCTTTACCTGCCGGGTCACAAGCCGTTCGACCTGATGTGGGGCGACTCCAAGAAGGGCTTGCAGCTGTACATCCAGCGCGTGTTCATCATGGACGACTGCGAAGCGCTCCTGCCGCACTACCTGCGCTTCGTGCGCGGCGTGGTCGACTCACCCGACCTGCCGTTGAACGTCTCGCGCGAGTTGCTCCAGCAGAGCGCGCCGCTGGAGAAAATCAAATCGAACCTGGCCAACAAGGTGCTGAACACGCTCGACGAGTGGAAACGCAAGGAGTTCGACGAGTACGTCAAGTTCTACCACGAGCTGGGCGTGTTTCTCAAGGAAGGCATCGGCCAGGACTGGTCGAACCGCGAGAAATTGGCCGACCTGCTGCTTTTTGAATCGACCAAGACCGAGCCCGGCAAGTACACGACGCTGGCGCAGTATGTCCTGGCCATGCCCGGCGAACAGACCGACATCTATTACCTCATCGGCGAGAACCGCGAAGTGCTGGAGCATTCGCCCTACCTCGAAGCCTTCAAGGCCAAGGGCTGGGAAGTGCTGCTGCTGACCGAACCCATCGACGAGTTCGCGGTCGATTCGCTGCGCGACTACAAGGGCAAGAAGCTGAAGGCGGTCGATAAGGGCGCGCTGGACGGCGCGATCGACGAGGCCAAGCAGAAGGACTTCGCGCCGCTGCTGACGGCCCTGAAAGCGAAGCTGCCGGACGTGCAGGAAGTGCGGCTCTCGAACCGGCTCAAGGAAAGCGCCGCCTGCCTGGTGGCACCCGAAGGGGCGCCCGGCGCGCACCTGGAACGCCTGATGGCCCGCATGGGGCGCGGCCAGGAACTGCCCACGACGCAGCGCATCCTGGAGATTAACCCGGACCATGCGGTGGTCAAGGCGCTGGGCGCGATGGCGGCGGCCAACGCGGCCGATGGACGAGTCGAGAAGTATGGCCGCCTGCTCTACGACCAGGCGGTGATCGCCGAGGGCTCGAAGGTAAAAGACCCATCAGCGCTGGCGCAGCGCATCAATGATTTGATTCTCAGGGATACACTCGTGGCGGGCTGAGCCACCCTGTCCGCCAACTCCTCCCCCTGGCGGACAGGGGGTTTTTATTGGGGTTTTATACCCTGTCCGCCAAAATGATGAACGGACGCGAATTGCCCTTGCACCAGCGCACCGCCGTTTGGCAGCATGGAGTTGCGAACCGGACAACCTGGCGAGCGCGCACATGGAATCGCAGCCCCTACGACCCGACGCCCCGCTCGACGCGCTGCGGGAACGACAGGCTGCCCAGCGCCCCGAGCGGCCCGGACCCGAGCCCGCGCCGTCCATCCCAAGGGGTATTGCGCCACGCGACCGCACCAGTCGCCGCGACTGGCTCGTTGCCGCAGGTTTCTGCCTTGGCCTGCTGCTCCTCGCCGGCCTGCTGGGCGTGCTGCTGCCGGTCGGCGAAACCACGCGCGTCGCCCTGCGCGGCAATCTCGACGCCAACGCGCCGCCAGGAACCACGGTCCATACCTTCGTCGAGGTGTTCGACAGCGAACGGCAGGTGCATCGGCTCGGCCTGGTTTTCACTCGCCAGCGCACGCCCCATACCTGGGAGTTGCGCGGCTATCTGTCGGCGCGCAGCGGCCGGATGCTCGATGATCAAATTGTGAACATTGTCTTTGGTGTGGATGGCGCGCTGGTCGCGATCGGCGACCCGGAAGCCGCGATGACGTTCCAGATCAACGGACTATCGGTGCCACAAACGGTACGCTTCCACCTGGGCACGCCGGGACAGTTCGATGGCTTGACGCAGTTGCCCGATCCGGGACTGCCGCCCCGGCAAGCACCGCTGTTGGCATTGCGGGCATCGGACGACGGGCGAACCTTGGCCGAGCAACACCCCGAATTGGCATCACGCTTACAGCTGCTACTGACCGCCAGCCATTTTTCGTCCGACCAGTCCGCGGCCGGGAATCCCCTTGCTTCCCTTGCCTGCTCCGGAATAATAAGAAGCCGTTGATCGTTGTGCTCCAGACGCCCCGCGTCGAGCCTCGCTTCCCCACGAGGTCTGCCCATGCGACGTTGCCATCCTGCCGCCAATTGCGCTTCGGCCGTTTGCCTTTTACTTGCCGCTAAGCCATCCTTGACCGTCTCGTGCCGACGTTGCCGTCCGCAACGGCGGCGCGGCCTGACGGGGAAAACCGTCGTTTGCGGATAGCAACCGGAAGGCCCAGTTCCGTCTTGAGGTGCATCATGCGTCGATTTCTGAGTGCCATCGCTTTGTGCGTCGCCCTGCTGGCGTCGGTCCAGGCGCAAACGTTGCCCACGTTGAGCAAGCCCCAGCTGGTGCTGGACGCCGACGGCCATAGCGACGTGATCCGCCGCGTCATGTTCACGCCGCTCGGCAAGGCGGTCGTTACCGTATCGAACGACAAGACGGTGCGCGTCTGGGACGTGGGCACCGGCGAGACGACCAAAATCATTCGGCTGCCCACCGGGCCAGGCGACGAAGGCAGTCTCAGCTCCGGCGCGATCGCGCCGGACGGCCGGGCGCTGGCCGTCTCCGGCATTCCGCCGGGGCGCGGCAAGAACGGCATCATCATCTACGTCGTGTCGATGCAGACCGGCATGCTGCTCAAGACCCTGAAAGGCCACGAGAATATGGTCACCTCGTTGGCCTACAACAAGACCGGCAGCCATCTTGCGTCCAGCAGCGCCGACAAAACCATCAATCTCTGGGACATGCGCACCGGCCGCGCCGTCGTGGTCCTCAAGGGCAGCACCGACGCGGTGCGCCAGGTCGTCTGGTCGCCGGACGGCAAGCAACTGGCTTCCGTGTCGGCGGACGGCAACGCCAAAATCTGGACGGCGGCCACCGGCAAGGTCGAGGCTTCGATCACCGGCGGCAAGAGCAGGCTGCTGAGCATCGCCTGGAGCCCGGACGGCAAGACCATCGCCACCGGCAATTCCGACGCCAGCGTCAGTCTCTGGGAGACCAATGGCAAAGCGCGCAAGACGGTCGGCGGGCTGCGCAACAACCAGATCATCAGCGTCGCCTTCACGCCGGACAGCAAGGAAGTGCTCTGCACGGGCGCGATGACGACGGGCGGCAAGCCCGACTTCGTGGCCAGCATCGTGGACCTGGCGGCGGGCAAGGAGCGCGTCGCCTGCAAAGCGCACAACAACACGGTCTTCCACGGCGCGATCTCGCCCGACGGCAAGCTGGCCGCGACCACTGGCGGCGACAACAACGAGACCGTCCTCTGGAACATCGCCGACGGTTCGACGGTGCATACCCTCGTCGGCAAGGGCCAGACGGCCAACAACGTCTTCTGGAGCCCGGACGGCAAGAGCATCGGCTGGAACTGGGTCGAGGGCGGCGACAAGACCGTCGGCAAGTCGTTCGTGGTCGATGAACTGGAGTTCGGCCCCGAACCGGCCAAGGACTGGCAAGGCGCGGTGCCGTCGCTCGAAGACTGGCGCATGGACCGCACCACGGACGGCCGGCTGGTGGTGATTCAGGGCAAGAAGATCATTCACCCGCTCGACCTCGGCACCAAGGACCGCGTCTATTCCTACACCTGGATGAAGGACGGGCGGGCGGTGGTCGGCGGCATCAGCCAGATGTACCTGGTCGATCCCAAGGCGAACCGCGTTATCCGCCGCTACGTCGGCCATACCAGCCACATCTTCGCCCTGGCCCCGTCGCCGGACGGCAAATACATTCTCAGCGCCGCGGCCGACCAGACGGTGCGCGTCTGGGACCCGGACAAGGAAGAACCGCTGCTGTCGTTCTTCTTCGCCGGCGAGCAGTGGGTGGCCTGGACCGCCGATGGCTACTTCGCCGCATCAGCGAACGGCGACGAATTCCTCGGCTGGCAGGTCAACCGCGGCGCGGAAGGCACGCCGCTGTACCATCCCGCGTCGCGCTTCCGCGGTTCGTTGCTGATGCCCGACATGATCAAGAAGGTGTTATCGTCGGGCAGCGTCAACAAGGCGCTGCTCGCCGTCGGCAAGAAGCCGGGCGATACGGGCAACATTCAGTCGCTGCTGCCGCCGCAGGTGACAATCAGCGCGCCGGCGGTGCCGACCGGCGGCGGGCCGATCACGGTGGCTGAAAACGGCAAGCTCGAAATCAAGGCCAGCGCCAAGACCGTGAACAACTACGGCGTGACTTCCATGCGCCTGCTGGTGGACGGTCGGCCGTACAAGGGCCAGGCCGGCTTGCAGCGCTTCACGCCGCCCAAGGTCGGCGCGCCGGCCGATGCCACCTGGACCGTCGAACTGAGCCCCGGCACGCACACCATTGCGGTGCAAGCGACCACGCTGACCAGCAAGGGCCTGTCGTCCTTCATCGAAGTGAACAACGGCGGCAAGGACCCCGGCCCGCCGACTCTTTACGTCCTGGCTTTCGGCATCTCGGACTATGCCGGTTCGCTGAAGCTTCGCTACGCCGCTTCCGACGCCGAGCTGATCTCCAAGACACTCCGCGAAAAAAGTAACAAGCTGTTCGGCAAAATCGAC
>JAEUIF010001210.1 GCA_016795185.1 Planctomycetia bacterium
CCGAGCCGGGGTAAGCTCGAAGTGCGTCGGGTTAACGACTCAGTTCAGCAGCGGGGCGGCACCCGGCGAGCTGACTCATCCAAGCAACCTCTGGTGCTGCCCCGTCTGCTGTATCGCCTGGCTCGACGTCTGGGCAGCACCAATCACTAGCGGGGCTGTCCTGTGAGGGCACTCAACAGCCAGTACATTTCGTCTCGCTCGATCTGGAACTGGTGAATGGCGCCGTGCAACTCCCGGATCACCTGTGTCCGCCCCTCGGCCGTCTGGAGTTGAGCCATCCGCCGGCGGTAGAAGCTGTGTGCGATTCTGTTCCGCGTCTTCCGGACTTCGGCCATCCTCTCGTGGTGATGCGGTTCGAGGTGGCAATACCGGGCGTACTCCTTCTGGAGTTGGCCCAGAGCCTTTTGATTGATCTCTTCGGCAGGAATGCCACTGCGCTGCCACCGCGCCTCTGCCGCGATGACGAGCTTGGCCATCCCGTCCTCGTAGCTCTGCGCCCAGAGCATGGCTTGGCCGAACAGGAAGTAGATTTGCTCCCACTGATCATCCTCGCCCTCGGCAGGGAGCGGGCCGAACGGACAGGCCGGGAAAATAGCAGCGCGGTACTCGGCGTCGATTGTGTCCAGAGCCATCATCACCCTCCACTTGGGCCGCACGTCGCCAGATGGCAATGACACCGCCTCGGCTGCCAAGGTTCACGCCGCCGAATTTGTCATTAGATCGCGCCGTGCGCAGCCTATTACGGCGGGAGCGAGCCGGTAGTGTCGCCCGCTAGCTTCCGCCCGCAACTACCCGTGGGCCGAGCCGTGGGCCGGTTGCTGTACCGGCTGGCCGACTTCCTTGGCCACGTCGCGGACCAGGCGCTTGGCCAGCTTGTAGGCGTTCTTTATGGCGTTGGCGCGCACTTCCATTTGCCCTTCGTTGAGGAAGCGGCCCTGCTCCGTGTCCGGCAGGCCGGCAATCTCGACGGTCAAGGGCAGCAAGCTCATGAAATTACGCATTTCCTGCTGCTGACGATCGACGGTTTCGTTCGACATGGTTCGTTCTCCCTGAGGTGATTTGCGAGTCAGCCGGGGAACGCCTTCCAGAGTACCGTGGGGCGGGCTAAGCCGCAAGCGGCCAATCCGCTGTTCCGCTGTAGGGTCCGCTGTGCGGACCATCGAACCCGGATTGGTCCACGGTGAACGGTCCGCACAGCGGACCCTACGGGGCGGCGGACAGACGACACACCGCAACGGCCTCGGTGGTCCGCACGCGGAACCTACCAGTGAGCAGTGAGCGAAGCATCAGCGGGAGAAGTCCGGTGTGACGTAGATCGAGATGGTCCGCACCAGCTGGACGCCGCCGGGCACCGCCGAGACGCGGGCCTTTTCCTGGCCGAAGCGTTCGTGGGCGGCTTGCAACTCCTTCAACTCCGCCGCGTACTTCGGGTCATAGCGCTGCTGCTCGAAGTCCATGCCGCCGGCCTTGTCGATGCGCCCCTGCTTGTACAGTTCACGGATGCGCTCGCCGATGGCCGTGAGCTTGGGCTTGGCCTCCTGGGCGGAAGCCTCGTCGGTGACGGTCGCCAGCACCGCCGTCGCCTCGTCGAGCGCTGCGATCACTTGCTTGTGGCGGTCCTGCGGCGTCGGGCCGGAGGAGCCGCAACCGCCCACCAGGCACGTCAGGGAGAACAGGCCCGCCCACAGGATCAGGTTGCGCATCGCGGTCGCTCCGGAGTAAATGCCTGTTCCCAAAGCCACTTGGCCCGAAGTTCGTAGTTCCGCCTTCAGGCGGCGAGTCGCTCGACCGCCTGAAGGCGGAACTACGAACGGGAATCGCGGAACACGCCTAAAGACCTTCCTTCACGTCAGATGATCGGCATACGCTTCCTCGTTGAAGCCAATCAGCAGCGTGCGGCCCCGGCGGATCGTCGGCGCACGTAGATTGCCGGTCGGACCGAGCAGGTGGGCCGCGAGGGTGTCGTCGTCGGGCGGTTGCTTCATGTCGAAGGTCACCACCTTCTTGCCCTTGGCCACGACGATGCGTTCGGCGGTCTTCGCCAATGCCAGCGCTTCGGCGCGGCCCTTGCGCTCCTTCGAGGCATCGGCGCGGGCCGCCGGTTCCAGGTCGTGCTGCTCAAGGAACCCCTGAGCCTTGACGCACGTCGTTCAGCCCTTGCGGTGGTAGAGCCAGTCGAATTTTTGGGACATGGTGGTTCCTTGCTAAACCGCGCACCTGCTAAACCGTAAACGGTTCTAATACTTCGGCATCGAGGGGTCGATCTGTTCGGCCCAGGCCAGGATGCCGCCTTTCAGGTTCTTGAGCTTGGTGAAGCCCTGCTCGCGCAGGAACTGCACCGCCTTGGCGCTGCGCATGCCGCTCTTGCAATGGACGACAATCTCGCGGTTCCTGTCCAGCTCGCCGAAGCGCTGCGGCAATTCGGGCAGCGGCAACAGCGTGCTGCCCGGAATCTGGCAGATGGCGTATTCCGGCGGGTTGCGCACGTCGAGGATGAACACGGCTTCCTTGCGGTCGAGGCGGCGCTTCAGTTCCTCCACCGTGGTTTCGCCCTGCTGGTCCGCCGGGGCCGGGGCGTGGGACTCCTGGCCGCGCACGCCGCAGAACTGCTCGTAGTCGATCAGCGCCGTGATGCTCGGCTTATCCCCGCACACCGGGCACTTCGGGTTGCGCCGCACCTTGAACTCGCGGAAGCTCATGCGCAGGGCGTCGTAGAGCAGCAGCCGGCCGATCAGCGGCTCACCGTTGCCGAGGATCAGCTTTACGGCCTCGGTCGCCTGAATACAGCCCACCAGGCCGGGCAAGATGCCGAGCACGCCGCCTTCAGCGCAGCTGGGCACCTCGCCGGGCGGCGGCGGTTCCGGATACAGGCAGCGATAGCACGGTCCCTGCGGCGGGTGGAACACCGACGCCTGCCCGTCGAAGCGAAAGATGCTGCCATAGACGTTGGGCTTTTTCAGCAGCACGCAGGCGTCGTTGGTCAGGTAGCGGGTCGGAAAGTTGTCCGTGCCGTCGATGACGATGTCGTAGGGCCGGATGATGTCGAGCGCGTTGGCGGAGGTCAACTTGGTCTCGTAGAGGTCGAGCTGCACTTCCGGGTTGACCGCTTGAATGCGGTCGCGGGCCGAGTGCAGCTTGGGCCGGCCGACGTCGGCGGTGCCGTGCAGGATTTGCCGCTGTAGGTTGCTGAAATCGACCACGTCGAAATCGACCAGGCCGATGCGGCCAATGCCCGCCGCCGCAAGATACAGACCCAGCGGCGAACCCAGTCCGCCCGCGCCGATGAGCAGGATGCTGGCGGCCTTGAGCCGTTTCTGCCCGTCGAGGCCCACTTCCGGCATGATGAGGTGCCGGCTGTAGCGCGCGACTTCCTGCGACGAGAGGTGTACCCGATCAACGTTCAGGGGTAGTGCCGAGGACATGACGCCAACTCCGAGGACAGCAAGCCGGAGGCAGCAGCTTCCGGAGCGGGAATTCTCGCACTTCGGTTGTGAGTCGTCCAGTGCCGCATTGAGGGAGTGACTGGCAAAAGTACGTCGGGCTTTCCAGCCCGACCCGGAGGGCCCGTCGCTGGCCGCGCCCGCTCTACGGCTTCCATTGGCCACGGGCGCTGGGGGTCGGGCTGGAACGCCCGACGTACTTTTGCCGGCAGTGCGTTGCCTGCTTTCAGGAAAACGCATGCCCGACAATCGCTCGCCCATTGTTTAGCGCCGCTCCGCGCTGGCTTCATGCGCTCTTCTCGAACGCCGTTTTGCCCCGTATTGCGAGGCAACCGGATGTTGTTGCTGTCTGAAATCCGCCCATGCTGCATTCCTTGGCATAACTGCTGCAATTGAGTCAAGCAGGCTGGAGCAGTTTGCAACCGGCTGTGGCGGGTCGCACAGCGGCCCCGTTGCGAACCGCTCCTCTTGATTCATCCCACGACCAGGAATGGAGAGTCATCATGAAACGCATCATGGCGGCGGGCGTCATCGCGCTGGCCGGCTTGCTCTGGACCGATGCCAGTGTCCGCGCCGAAGACAAACCGGCCGCGACGGGCCGTGCCGAGGTCTACCAGACGGGCCACCTGCTCGACAAGAAGGTCCGCAACCTCAAGGGCGAGGACATCGGTCAGATCGAGGACTTCGTGGTCGATATCAAAACAGGGCAAATCGTCTACGCGGTGCTGGCCTACGGCGAAACGCTGGGCTTCGGCGGCAAACTGTTCGCGCTGCCCGCCGAACGTATCAAGATGGCCGACGATCTCAGCGCCGTGATCGTCGATGTGCCCAAGGACACGCTGGACAAGGCGAAGGGCTTTGACGCCAACGTCTGGCCGAAGGTGCCCGATGCGTTGTTCGCGACGCAGCCCGCCGGCGCTGACAAAGCCCCGGTGATCGAGCCGAAGCCGGCCGCGAACGACAAGGATGATGCCGGCCGCGCCCACATGGTGCGCGTGACGGCCATCAAGGGCATGAACGTCAAGAGCCCCAAGGGCCAGGACCTGGGCAACATCAACGGCCTGGCCCTGGACCTGAAAAACCGCAAGATCGTCTATGCGGCCCTGAGCCACGGCGGCGTGGCGGGCGTGGGCGCGAAACTGTTCGCGATTCCGTGGGACGCCCTGCGCCTGGAAGGGCTGACCCTGAAGCCCGGCGAGCGCGTGCTGGTGCTGAATGCCGCGAAGGAAACCTTCGATAATATCCCCGGCTTCGACGCCAACAACTGGCCGACGACTGCCGACCAGCGCTTCACCAAGGAGAAGCTGGAGAAGAACTGAGTGCGTTTGTCCCAGAAGCCCCTCGCCCCCTGCGGGAGAGGGGTTGTCAACAAGGTTCCGGATGCTTCCACCCCTCACCCCCAACCCCTCTCCCGCAAGGGGCGAGGGGAGAAGTCTTTGAAAGCACCAGGGGTCGAGTGGTCGCGGTCGGTAACCCGGCCGGGGCTACTCGACCTCGGTGCTTACCGGAAGGTTCATTGCGCAAACCACGGATTCGACTGCGCGCTCGAAATGCCGTATGCTAGTACCGACCCAGCGAGTGGCGGCAGAAGGTCGGGCTTGCTCATCCGACTTTCCGAATAGCCGATCAGCCATAGCCAGGCGAACACCTACCGCACGCCCGTGCCGCATCGTACTCATTGAGGAGCTTGCCATGTCCGAACCGCTGACGCGCCGCTCGTTCGCCGCGCTGACCGCCGGCATCGTCCTGGGCGCTACCACCGACGCATCCGCTCAGGACGCCCCGAAGACGGACCCGCCGAAACCGCTCGGGCCGGTCGAGGCCCCATTCACTCGCGATTACGAAGCGCCGAAGTTCAAGCCGTCGTGGAAGCGACCGCAACTCAACCGGGTGCTGGTGCAAGATTTCGTCATCTTCGCCCATTCCGACCTGGCGATGGTCAAGCAACTGGTCGAAAAGGAACCGCTGCTGGTCAACGGCATGATGGACTGGGGCGGCGGCGACTGGGAATCCGGGCTGGGCGGCGCATCCCACATGGGGCGCCGCGACATCGTCGAATACCTGCTGGAGAAGGGAGCGCGGCCCGACCTGTTCTGCGCCGCCATGCTCGGCCAGCTGGAAACCGTGAAAGCCTTCCTGACCCTGCAACCGAAGTTGATCGACGCCCGCGGACCGCACGGCTTCACGTTGCACTTCCATGCCCAGGTCGGCGGCAAGGAGTCCGAGAAGGTGCTGGACTACTTGCAATCGGTCAAGAAGATCGAGCTGAAGCCCAATCCGTTTCTGAAGAAGCCCGCCGAGCCGGCCCCGGCCAAGAAGGAGTAAGCGAATTCGTCGTTCTGTTTTCGGGTGGGTGGCACGTCCCTCGGTACGCCGAGGGCGTGGTGGAGCGACTCGCACGCCCTCGGCGTACCGAGGGACGTGCCACCCAGTCGCATGGCGAAGTGGCGGAGCCAGAGCTTGCCGTTCGTAGTTCCGCCTTCAGGCGGTGAGTCGCTCGACCGCCTGAAGACGGAACTGCGAACTTGAATCGCGAACTACATACTGTACCGGAATCATGCACATGGAACGCCGTTCGTTCATCCAGTCTTCAGTCGCTTCCGCTCTGACTGCCGCCGGCACCGCCAGCGCCGCCGACCCGGCGCGCAAACCGCGCGAGCATTACGAACTGCGGGTATATTCCCTCAAGCCCGCGAAGCTGCCCGCGCTGGACGAGTATCTCGGCAAGGCGTTCATTCCGGCTGTCAAGCGATTGGGGCTCGGTCCCGTTGGGGTGTTTCTGGATCAAGCGAACGCGGAGCTGACGAAGGTCTTCGTGCTGGTCGTCGCGCCGTCGGCGGAGGCGAGCGCGGGGCTGGCCGCCCGGCTGGCTGACGATGTCGAGTATCGCAAGCTCGCCGCGAACTACCTGAACGCGCCGGCCAGCGATCCGGTCTACATGCGCATCGAAAGCTCATTGCTCGCGGCCATCGACGGCATGCCGAAGCTGGAGAAGCCCGATGCCGCGAAACCCCGCCTGCTGAACCTGCGCGTCTATGAAAGCCATAACGAGCGGGCGGCGCGCAAGAAGATCGAGATGTTCGACCAGGGCGAACTCGCGATCTTTCGCCGCGTCGGCCTGACGCCGGTGTTCTTCGGCGAAACGCTGGTCGGCAGCGCCATGCCCAACCTGACCTATCTGCTGGTTTTTCCGGACGATGAGGGCCGCAAGGCGGCGTGGGGCAAGTTCCGCGACGATCCCGCCTGGCTCAAGCTGAAGGCCATTCCGGAATACGCCGACAAGGAAATCGTCTCGAAGATCACGAACTACATTCTGACGCCGGCCCCCTACTCGGAGCTATAGAGTCCGCACTGCGATTCCCGTTCGTGGTTCCGCCTTCAGGCGGTCGAGCGACTCGCCGCCTGAAGGCGGAACTACGAACTTCATGGGCCGACTGGTTTCTCGGATGGAGCCTTTGGAGCTTTGAGCAAGGCGCGCTGCAATGGGCAACTGGCTGGATCGACGGCCTCCGGCGTGCGATACGCCCGCAGCAGCCGCCGGGATTGTTCCGCCAGTTGCCGGCGCACCTCGCGGCGCTTCCCTTTGACGCGCGGAATGACCATGTCGTCGTAGCCGGTGGTGGCGTGCCGCAGCCAGGCGATGACGGCTGCTTCCGCCCGGCGTTCGAGCGGAATGCGCTCGGTGCGGGCCACCGTGCCGCTGCCGACCGGCGTGGCGTGCGTGGTGACCGCTCGCGCTAGCTGCTCGGCCAGTGGGCTGTGGTTCGGGTGGAAGTTCAAGCAAGCCAGCACGGCGGCGTGAAAATCCTCGACGTACTCGGCCTGCTGGCGTTCGCGTCGTCGGCCGGCCGCGGCGCGCTGCTTGGCGTAACCCGGCGTCGCTCGCTCGGCTTCCAGTTCTGCTCGCACCTGCGCCACGATGGCGGCTGAAGCCCATACGCCGCGCGAGAAGGTCTTGCGGCCGCGTTTCTCCTGCACGGTCCAGGTCGGGCCGGCGGCCTTCACCCGCCGCGTCAGGCCGGCATCGCCGGGCGGCAACAGTATCCATTCTTCCGGCGGCGTCAGCACTTCGCCGGCTGCGGTACGGACCGAGCGTTCGTGAGGGCCAGGAGCGACAATCCGTGTCTGGGTTGGCATGACCATCCTTTGTGGCAGTGGGTTCGGCTACGGCACTGCTTCAAGGTACTCCACCTCGGGCACCCGCCGCCGCAGTTCCTGCTCAATGCCCATGACGGCGGCCATGATGCTGCTGGGGCAGTTGCCACACACACCGCCGAGCCGCAGGCGGACCACGCCGTCGGTCACGTCGAGGACTTCGATGGCGGTGCCGTCCATTTCGAGCGCCGGGCCGATCTCCTCGGCCAGCAGTCGGACGACACGGTCTTTCAGGGGTTCGGTGTTCATGATGTTCAGGGTGCGAAGCCGCCGGAATGTAGGTCAGGCTTTCCAGCCTGACTGAAGTGCCTGCGATGTACCGCCAGCCCAGGGCGCTTCAGTCTGGCTGGACAGCCTGACCTACGTTAAAATGCTTCCCAGCCTGACCGAAGCGCCTGCGACGTACCGCTGGCCCAGGGCGCTTCCGTCAGGCTGGAAAGCCTGACCTAGGTTAGTTCGCGCCGTTGGCGATCAGTTGTCGGGCCTGGTCCACGTCTTGTTGCAATTGTGCTTTCAGTTCGGCGACGCCCGCGAAGGGCCGCGTATCGCGGAGGCGGGCGACGAAGTCCACGGCCAGCGCTTGACCGTACAGGTCGCCCTCGAAGCCGATCAGGTGAATCTCGACCTTGCGGGCGTCCTCCCCGAAAGTGGGATTCGGGCCGATGTTCGCCGCGCCGGGCCACTGCTGGCCGGCCTGCTCGACGCGCACCGCGTAGACGCCGTTGCCCGGCAGGAGCGTGGGCATGGCGTCGAGGTTCGCGGTCGGGAAGCCGATGGTCCGCCCGCGCCGCTGACCAACGACCACCGTACCGCGCAGTCGGTAACAGCGGCCCAGCAGCGCCGCCGCGCCGCGCACATCGCCCGCGAGCAAGGCCGCCCGCACCTGGCTGCTGGAGACGTTGCGACCCGCTTCCTGGAAGAACGGCACCACGGCGAAGTCGATGCCCGCTTCCTGGCAATAGCGGCGCAGCGTCTCCACATCGGCCTCGCGGTTGCGGCCAAAGGCGAAGTTGCCGCCCTCGACCAGCGCCTGCGCCTGGAAGCCCGCTTGCACCACGCGCGCGAAGAAGTCCCGTGCCGACAATTGCAGGAGTTCGGGCGTGGTTCGCAGCACCGCCACGCGCTCCGCGCCGGCGGCATGCAGCAGGGCGACGCGATCCTCGATGGTGGTCAGCAACGGCTGGAAGCGCTCGGGCGAGAGCAACTGCAAGGGATGCGGATCGAACGTGAGTACGACCGCCGGGCCGCCGACCCGCGCTGCACGCTGGCGCAGTTCGGTCAACAGCGTGCGGTGCCCGCGATGCACACCGTCGAAATTCCCGATCGACAGCGCGCCGCCGCGACACGCCGCGGGCGGCGGTTTCTGCCAGTTCAGTGGTTCGCTCGACATGCTGTCATCTTGCGGAATCGCGGGCGCGCCGTCCACGGGCCTTGCGAAACCGCCAGCGGTATCGGTCAGTCTGCCCCCAGGGGCCGCTTCTCGGCCTGGGCGACGGCCGGCGTCTCCGCCGCGGGTGAGGGCGGAGTTGCGGCCTCGCCGTTCGTGCCGGGCAGCGGGTCGGGGAGCATGTGGGGTTCGATGGTGATGGTGTCGTGAGACTTCCGCACCAGCTGCGTCACTTCCTTGATAACCGGGGGCAGTTCCTCGGGCGCGCCAGTCGCCACCGGCTTCTTGACGAAGTGCATGAGCAAGTAGGTGGCGAAGGCTGTGAGGAGCACGACCACGATCAACGGCCGGACGCTTTCGACCTTGTGGACGATCTCCCAGACCTGGTCGGTGAACCAGTAGCCCAGGAAGAACAGCAGGCTGACGCCCGGCACCGCGTAGATGCCGTCGGCCAGCAGGAACTTGGCGAACGACAGCTTCATGATGCCGGCCGTGATGAAAATCGGGCTGCGGATGGCGGGCATCAGCCGGGCCGCGAGCAGGATTTTCACACCGGATTTGTGAAAGTTGCCCTGAATCTCCGCCAGGCGGGCGGGCGGCAGTAGTCGCTCTTTCACCCAGCGGTATTCCAGCAGGCGCGGCCCCCAGAGCCGGCCGACGCCGTAGAGCAAGCCGTCGCTGATAATCACGCCGAGAATCGAAACCGGCAGCATGATCCACCAGCGCAGATGGTTGTCCGGGTGGCCGACCAGCACGCCGCCGGTGATGACGGGAATTTCTTCGGGGATGGGAAAGCCGATGCCGGCGGCGACCAGCGCGGCAAACACGCCGAGATAATGGTACATGGCGGCATCCATGAGTGCTTGCCGGTTGCGATTCGCCGGGGGGCGATTTATCCTGTCTACTCTTCATTATGGGTTCACCGGCGGAAGGGGGAAAGAGTAGTTTTCCCCGCGCCGCCAGCCACATGCAGAAAGGGCGGCCGACATGAAACTGGGACTGATCAACTCCGCCTGGGCGCAAGCCGGCAAGGGCACCGCCTTCGGCATCCAGCAGACCAAGGCCATTGGCTTCGACACCATCGACATCTTCGCCGATCCGCTGGACATCGACGCCAGGGAACGCAAGCTCATCAAGCGCGAATGCGACCGTTGTGAACTGCCAATCGTCAGCGTGGCCTGCGTGGCTGTCGGCCTGATCGACTTCAACCCCAGCGTGCAGCGCTTTCACTTGCAGCGCTGCCGGGCCTATCTCGACCTCTGCTACGAGTTCGAGGCGAAGAACCTGCTGCTGGTCATCGGCGAGTACATCTGGGAAAAGCAGGTGATTCCGCCGGCCGAGCAATGGCAAACCGGCGTGAAGAATGTCCGCGAGCTGGGCAAGTACGCCGCCGACCTGGGCTTGCAGATCGCCCTGGAACTGGAGCCGTTCAAGCTTTCGCTGGTGAACGACGTCGAGAGCATGGTGCGCTTCATCGACGAGGTGAACCATCCCGCCGTGCAGGCCAACATCGACATTTCCCACCTGCAACTGTCGCACACGAAGCCGGAGGAACTGCGCAAGCTCAAGGGCAAGGCGATCCACGTGCATCTGAGCGATTGCGACGGCAAGGTCCACGGCGACCTGCCGCCGGGCCGGGGCGTGATGGACTTCGCGCCCTACCTGCGCGAGATCAAAGCCCTGGGCATCGACGGCGCGGTGAGCATCGAACTGGAGTACTCACCGAAGCCGGAGAAGATCGTCGAATGGGTGCAGGAAGCCTATCGCGAAACGGACAAGCTGATGCAGGCGGCGGGGCTGCGGGGTTAGGGGATTATTCGATGAATCACCTCTCCAGCAGAGGCCAAAAATGACCGTGCATAGCTGACAGCTATTGGCTGATTGCTGACAGCTATGCACGAAATGCTCTCGCCGGCCCGCACTGGTCCGCGCGGTACCCGGTCGCTGCGCCGGACACTACTTTGAGGGTTCCCCATCAACGAGCAGCCCGTTAGAGTAGAATTGAATGCTTCGCCCGATTGACCCATCTCCCTGGGGATCGGCCCGTGCAACTCACCGTCGATTGTCCGGCCTGCCAGAAGCGCTACCATCTGAACGATGAGCTGCGCGGCAAGAAGATGCGCTGCCACAACCCGATCTGCCGGGAAGTGTTCGAGATTCAGGAAGGCTCGGCGAAGACCGGCAACGGCGAAGCGACGACGGTAAAGCCCCAGCCCGCCCCCGCGCCGTCGGAGAAAACACCTGCGGGCAAGAAGGACTATCAGGGCGGTTTCATCGGCGAAATGGTGCCGCTGGTGACCGCCGAGGCGGCTGAAGCGCCGCCCGCTGACAGTGCCGTGTCACCGCCCGCGAAGTCCGTCGGCGAGGTGGTCCCGCTGCTGCCGGCGGAACCGGCCGTCCCCGCTGCTTCGGCCTGGCAGAACGCGCCACCGCCCGTGCGCCGCGGCGCTGCCGAGACCGCCAAGCCCGCGGAACCACAGCCTGCGCCCGTGGAGAAACCTGCTGCCGCACCGTCCTGGCAAATCGCGCCGCCCGTGCGCCGCCCCGTGGTGGAATCTCCGAGGCCACCCGAACCAGCCAAAACCGCAGCCGAAACCCCGAAGCCGCTCGAATCACCAAAGCCGGCTCCCAAGCCACCGGAGCCTGTGAAGCCGGCGGCACCCGAAACAACTGCCTGGCAGAACGCACCGCCTCCGGTGCGCCGCACTGCTGACGAGCCTCCGAAACCAGCAGAGCCAGCCAAACCGCGCGCGCCGATTACCAAGCATCCTTTCAGCGCCGACACCGCAGTAGCCGGAACGAAGCGCGACCTCGAGGTAACGAAGACCGTCACCGACGGCCCGCGCGAAGTGGCCGCCGGCCAGTGGTCGGCCCCGCCCGTGCGCCGTGCCAGCGACGAAGCGCCGAAGCCGCCCGCCGAAGTCCCCGCGCCGGTCGAACCCGCCAGCGCGAGCGTGCCGGTGCCTGCCACACAACGGTTCGGCAAGCTCATTGTCGTCATGCTGTTGTTACTCTGCGTGGGCGTCGGGATCGCGGTCTACGTCACGCGCGAACAGCCAGAGGTCTCACTGCTCCAGCAAGCCGAGACGGCCTTCGGGGAGCGCAACTATCGCGAAGCCGCGAAGTTTTACGCGCTGGTGCTCAAGGCCGATCCGGACAGCCCGCGCAAGTCGGAGTACGAGTTCCGCCGCGACCTGAGCTTGCTGCTAGCTGAGGCCAACCAGGCTGTGTTCGACGAGAAGCGGGTGATCGACGATGCGAAGAAATTTGTGCTCGAATGCGAGACCGATCCCAAGAAGAAGGCGCTGCTCGACGAGAACAAGTCCAGCCTGTGGGATGTTTTCCGCGCCAGCATCGAGCGGGCGCTGGAAGCCGCCGAAAAGGAACCGCTCGAACCGGAGTTCCTGAGCCAGCCCGACTACCTCGAAGAGACAGAGAAGAAGCTCGCCCTGATCGAAGGCTGGATCGAGGACGGGAAAGCATTCTGGCCCGACCCAGCCGCGCCGCCGGCTTCTTATCGGGAACGCATCGCCAAGCTGCGGCAAGAACGCCAGCGCCTGAAGCTGCGCCAGGCCGTCATTCGCAAGCTGGAGCGCATGCTCAACGACAAACCGACGCTCCCCAAAGTTGAGGAGGCGGAGGGCATCGTCGGTGAAATGGAGGGCCTGAAAAACGATCCGAAGGTTCGCGAACTGCTCAAGGAACTCTGGAAGAAAGCCGTTCCCGCCATCGTCTACCTGAAGCCCGAATTCGTGAAACCGCCGGTCGAGTTCGCGCCGCCGGGTATTCTCGTCGGACCGCGCGTCGGCGAGCGTGGCACTGCGGCGGCCGGCAACGGCATCGTCTTCGCCCTGGCGCGCGGCGTACTCTACGCGCTGCGCGAACGCGACGGGCAGATTCAATGGGCCACCCGCGTCGGCATCGACAGCACGCAGCTGCCGGTGCGCCTGCCGAGCAACGATGCGCGCATCGGCGAGTTGGCCCTGGTCGTTTCGCTCGACACCAACACGCTCACCGCGCGGCGCGTCAGCGACGGCGAGCCGCTCTGGGTACACCCGCTGGGCAATCCCTGCCTGGGCCGCCCGCTGGTGGTCGAGCGCCAGGTGCCGCAACCCGAGGGCGGCACGGAACTGAGCCGGCGCGTCTATGTGCCCACGCTCGATGGCCGAGTGCAGGAGATTGAGCCGATTGAAGGCAAGGTGCTGGGAGAGTTTCGCTGCGGGCTGCCGTTGCCCGTGGGCGGCACGCGCCAGCCTGATACCAGCCTGCTCTACTTCCCCGCCGACCGCGATTCCGTTTTCGTGCTCGACGTGCATGCCCAGAAGGTGGTCGCGGTCCTGCGCACCGGCCACCCCAGCGGATCGCTGCGCAGTCCGCCCATCGTGGTCGCGGGCGACGAACCGAACCCGGAGAAACCGAACCCCACGCCGCGCTATCTGGTGCTCTGTCAGACCGCTGGCCTGAATCGCATGAAGCTGCGCGCCTGGCAGCTGGGCGACACCTGGGAGAACTTCAGCGAAAAGCCGGTGCTGGAACAGGAGCTGCGCGGCTGGTCGTCGTTCGAGCCTTACACCGACAGCGAGAAAATCCTGCTGGCCACCGACGCCGGTCTGCTGGGGTTGTTCGGCATCAACCAGAAGAACAACCGCGACCCCGCATTGTTCCCGTTGCTGGGCCGCGAGCGCGAAGTGCCGCTCACACTGCCCGGCCAGCGCCTGGGCCAGTCGCAGGTGATCCACGCCGCCGACAACGATTTCTGGGTGCTGGCGCAAGGCGAATTGCAGCACTGGCGCATCGGCATTGACTCCGCGAAGGGACTGAAAGCCGCGCCGGTCTGGCGGCAGTCGCTGGCCCTGGGCACGCCGCTGCACACCGGCCAGTTGCACGAGGCGAGCAACACCCTCACCGTGGTCACGCAGGCAGCCGAGCGGCCTGTCTGCCTGGCGACCGCCGTGGAAGCCACCACGGGCAACATTCGCTGGCAACGGCAGCTGGGCCTGGTCTGCCCGATCGACCCGCTGGCCATCGGTACGCAGGTACTGGCCCCGGACCAGGGCGGCGGGCTATTCCTCTTCGACGCCGCGAAGCAACCGCACCGGCCGCAGCTGGAATGGCAGGGCGTCCAGGAAGAGATGCTGATCCCTCCCAGCAACGAAGTGCTGACTAACCAGCAATTCCTGACTGGTCCGGATGGCAGCTACCTGATCGGCCACCTTGGCAAGGATGTGCTACAAGTCCGTCGCTACGAACCGCCGCCGCAGCCCAATTTGAAGGGGAACTTGCAGGAGTGGTCCTTCAAGGCCGCCGCGCTGGCAGGCACGCCAGCCGTCGGCCAGGGGCAGATCATCCTGCCGATGAGCGACGGCAGCCTGCGTCGTCAGCCGCTGGCCAAGGGCGCGCCCTTCGATCCGGGACAATGGCGCGCGGTGCATGCCGATGCCGGTGCGGGCGGCCATGTCGTGGCGCTGGGCGGCGATGACTTTCTCGTCACCGACGGCAGCAAGGGCTTGCAGCGCATCACCTGGCCGCTGGGCAAGCTCTCGCAGCCGAGGGAACTGAAGCTGCCGCCGTTGCAGCGCTTCGTGGCCGCGCCGCTGGTGGTGCCGGCGGCGGGCGGTAAGGGACCGCCGCGCGTCTGCGTCGCGGATGCTTCGGGCACCCTCACGCTGCTGCAAGGCGACTACTTGCAGAAAGCCCGCAGCTGGCAACTGCCCGGCGCGATCACGGCGGGACCGTTCCTGCGCGGCGCGCACATCGGCTGCGTGCTCGACCGCCGGCAACTGGTCTGGCTCGACCCGGACCAGGCCGAACCTCTCTGGACTTACGCGGACGACCGGGGCGGGCCCATCGTTGGCCAGCCGCGATTGGTCGGCGACCACATCGTGCTAGCGCACCAGAACGGCCGATTCATCAGTCTCGATCCCGCCACCGGCAAAACGCACGGCAAGGGTTTCACGCTGCGAGCCAGCATAGCCCCGGCAGTGGCTCCCGTGGCTTTCGGCACCGACCGCATCTTCGCGCCGCTGACGGATGGCACCGTGCTGCTGTTGCCATTGGCCGAAGTGGAGAAGCCATAGAGTTGCAGAAGTGCGGCCAACCCGGAGCGACCAGTGGGTTGCACGTCCCTCGGTAATCCGAGGGCTTGCGAGGGATTCGGTATCTGTCGTGTGTGAAGTCGTTGCAGGGTTCCGCACGCCCTCGGAGTACCGAGGGACGTGCCACCCGCGAATTGTTCGTAGTTCCGCCTTCAGGCGGTGTTCGGCGAACACCGCCTGAAGGCGG
>JAEUIF010001254.1 GCA_016795185.1 Planctomycetia bacterium
AGGCGAAGCGGATGCAACCGGCGCTCGCCGCGCGCGACAAGGAGAAAATGGACGAGTACTTCACCAGTGTCCGCGAGTTGGAACAGCGGATGGCGGTGAACGAAGAATGGGCGAAGAGGCCGAAGCCGAAAGTCGAGGCGAAGCAGCCGCAGAACAACATGAACTCGGCCGACCTGATCGGCAAGAACCGGCTGATGTTCGACCTGATGCACCTCGCGCTGCAGACCGATTCCACCCGCCTGATGTCGTACCTGCTGCTGGGCACGAGCCTGGTGCCGCCGATCCCCGGAGTGTCGCTCGGCCATCACGACCTGTCGCACCACGGGCAGGATCCGAAGAAGATCGAGCAGTTGCGGACCGTCGAAACGGAGAAGATGAAGACCCTGCATGAGTTCCTTGAGAAGCTGAAGAACACGCAGGAACAGGGCGAAACCCTGCTCGACCGCACGATGGTGTTCTTCAGCAGCAACCTCGGGAACGCCAGCAACCACTCGACGAAGAACCTGCCGGTGCTGCTGGCGGGCGGCGGCTTCAAGCACGGCCAGCACCTGAAGTTCGACCCTGCGAACCCGCCGCCGCTGTGCAATCTGTATGTCAGCATGCTGCAGCGGGCGGGGATCGAAGCCGACCGGTTCGGTTCGAGCACCGGCACGCTGACCGGACTCGAACCGGCGTGAGGCGCGGCGCGGCATTAATATTAATAGTCGTGGATCGCTGAGCGATCCAACGTCGGATCACAGCGCGGTTCCGCCGCAACCGGAGCGTGGGCTTCAGCCGAATGGCACTTAATTCAGTTGCAAGTGTTTTTGGCCATGCGGTTTCTGGCTTGTTGTCGGGGTTCCTGGAGGAGGGGGAAGGGCTTGGGCCGGCGTTTGCGCTGGCGGGGTTCGATTCTGTCCGGGCGGTCTCCGACCCGGTGTTGTGCGATCAGTTTCAGCAGTTGCGTCGCCATGTGCTGGCGGATGGCCGGGGTGGCCGTCGCCAGGCAGGAACGGTGCTCCCTCAGGTGTTCCAGCGCCGCGGTGAAGCTGATCTGGCGGGGTTTGCACTTGTGCTTCGCCGCCGCCTGCGCCATCACGGTTCGCGTCAGGTTGTACGCCAGCATGTGCGCCCACAACTCCTTGCGGACCATCTCGGGGGTCTTGCACCGCAGCACGTCCATCTTCAGTGTCACCTTGAGCGACCTCAGATCGAGTTCCGCCTGCCACCGCTGGCGGTAGAGCTTCGCGATCTCCTCCTTCGGGAACTCCTCGGCGTCCATCAGCGACGTCACGATGTCGATCTTCCGCGACCGGAAGCCTTTCACCGTCACACCCACCCGCAGCACGCGCACCTCCAGCGTCTTCGGGAACGCGTCGTACTTCTCCTGGTCCATCCATTCCGGCTTGCGGGGCTTCTGCCATTCCACGCTGCGGTCGCGCTTTCCCAGCCGCTGTCCCTTCCGGTAATCGATCCGCCGGCTGGCGTTCGCCCGCACGACGAAGTCCGCCCCCTGCCGCTTCAGCGTCGCCAGCGTGAACCACGAACAATGCAGACGGTCCGCCAGCAGCACGTCGCCCGCCGAGAACGTCGGCAGCAGCGAACGCAGTAGCCCCAGTTCGCTCTGGCCCTTGCCGCGGCACGGACCGATCGCCATCTCCAGCACCGTCCCCACCGCCAGCGAGAAGATCACCAGCACCCGCACCAGGGGAAAGCCGACGCCCGGTTTCTGATTGCGCGACTGCGGCCACGCCGCCTGATTGGCCGGCGTGTCGGGCGTGCTGACCATCGTGCCGTCGACCGACTTCACGCGACGTCCATGCCACAGCCACTTGGGCGCCGCCTGCCGATCCAGTTCCTGACCGGCATGCCGGGCCATGCCTTCCAGCACGCTTTCCGGCAGCTTCGCCCGCGCCTGGCAATACGCCCCCGTCTCCGACGAGACGGCGGACAACCCCTTCGCCATTCTCCAGGTGTTGAACCGGGCGACCGCGGCCACACAGTTGGTCGATGCCGAAAGGCACTGCCACAGAAACAAGCGGATCGTGACGACCGGCGTGTAGATCCGGCTGGGCCAGACCACGTTCGCCTCGGTCAGCAGACGAGTGATCGCCTCCTCGGAAAGGACGCCCTGGAACGGCAGATCGTTCGCCTGAAGCACCTCGGCCCGCAACGACTCGATCTGTTGACCCACCGACTCCGACGCGTGAAGATCCATCTCCGCGGCCTCCGTGCATTGTGGATGTCTGACAACACCCTTTGTGCGCGAGGCCGCATTTCTCGTCTACCCCAATCCTGAAAACGACTTGCGATCGAATTAAGTGCCATTCGGCTTCAGCCCACGCGAAAAGGATTGGTCCACGGCTTGAGGGAAGGAATCCCCACGACCCGATTGACGCGTGGGCTAAAGCCCACGCTCCGGCGCGGTCGCACGGGTTCCGCGCGGCGGTCCGTAGAACCGCTCCAATTGCTCGTGCAGGTTTCGCTCACGCGGGGGGCCCGGCGGCAGGCGGAAGTCGCGGACGCCGTCGATGACGCGGAACACCGCGCCGTCGGGGCCGACGTACATCCGCCGCTGGTCTTCCAGCGACAGCGGCCGCGCGCCGATCCGGCCGAACACGGCGATCTGGTTGCCCGATTCGTCGA